>JAVBYB010000284.1 GCA_030824255.1 bacterium | reverse complement strand
AACACAGGCCGTACAGCAAGCCGAGGAAGCGCTGAACCTGGCGCAGATCGGGTATGAGGCTGGCCGCTTCCAGCTGATCGATGTGCTCGACGCAGAAGATGCCTTTGCGAGCATTCGCAACGCCTCGATCGAGGCGCGGCTGGCGCGAGCCAAGGCCGCCGCAGCGCTTATCCGCGCCAATGCGAACTGATTAGCCGCTCATGAAACGCGCCGTCGCCATCAGCGTCCAACCCAAACTCCCAGGCAGGATCGCGATCGCGACGCCGCTGGCTCTTCCCAAGGGCAACTAAGATGACCTTCTCAAAGCAGAATTTGCTGATTGGAGCCGCGGCTGCGGCTCTGTTGGCGGCGGGACTCACGGCGGGTGTCGTGCTGTTCGGCGGTGATCGGAGCCATGTCGGTGAAAGCCTCGAACAGCACGCCGCCGAACTCGGGGCTGGCGTTTCAACCGGCGAGGCTCATGACGATCGTGCTGGCGAGGAGGCCGGCCACGCGGGTGAAGAAGGCGAGGCGGCTGAAGAACACGCCGAAGGAGAAGTCGATATCGACGCCGCCGCGATCGAGCGTGCGGATATCACCCTGATCACGGTCGCGCCGGGTAGTCTCGGAGCCGAAGTAACTGCACAGGCGACCGTCGTCGCCGCGCCCAACGGCGAAGCCATCCTGACCGCACGCGCCGCGGGCGCCATTACTGACATTCGCAAGCGGCTCGGCGATCCCGTGAACCGGGGTGAGACCGTAGCCCTGGTGTTGAGCCCCGAGGCTGCCGCCTTGTCGGCCGCGTTGACGAGCGCGAGGTCGCGCCTGAATCTGGCAAAGACGACCTTCGAGCGCGAAAAGACGCTGTTTGAGTCGAAGGTCACCTCCCGTCAGGACTATGAGGCAGCGCAGGCAGAACTATCGCAGGCGGAGGCTGAGCACCGCCGCGCCGAGGCGTCCGCGCGCGCGGCGCGCGTGTCGAGTGATGGTCAATCAGTTGCGATAGCCAGTCCGATCAACGGCCGTATCACCACTGTGGCGCCGACCGCGATCCTTGGCGCGTATGTTTCACCAGACACGGAGCTGTTCCGTATCTCCGACCCGTCGAAAATCCAGATCGAAGCCGCAGTGCCTGTCCTGGATACGCAGCGCATTCGGCCGGGCGATCCGGCCTCGATTGAGGCGAACGGCAAGACTCACGCAGCCAAGGTGCGCGCGGTCACGCCGTCCGTGGATGCGGCGAGCCGGGCGGCAACTGTCGTCCTTGAACTCGTCAATGCAACAGGGGAGCTCCAGCCCGGCCAGTATGCGCGTGCTCTTATCCGTCCCGCCAGTCAGGCCGGAACAGGGAGCGGGTTCGTGGTTCCGGAAGAAGCCGTGCAGAACGTCGAAGGGCGCGATGTTGTTTTCGTGCGCACAGCCGACGGATTTCTCGCGACGCCTGTCGCCGTTGGGCAGCGGGGAGGCGGTCGCGCCGAGATCGTCGAAGGCTTGCAGCCAGGGCAGGTCATTGCCGGCCGCAAAGCCTTCGTCCTGAAGGCCGAACTCGGCAAGGGCGATGCGGGTCACGACCACTGACATCCGCGATCAACAGAAACGCAAAGAGCATACATTCATGATTGCCCGGATTCTGTCCCTATCGGTTCGCGCGCGCTACATCGTGGTCTTCCTGACGTTGCTCGTTGCGGCGTTCGGCGTCTTCAACCTCATCCGTCTGCCGATCGACGCGGTGCCTGACATCACCAACAAGCAGGTGCAGATCAACACGTCCGATCCGGAACTGGGGCCGCTCGAAATCGAGAAGCGGGTGACGTTCCCCATCGAGACAGCGCTTGCGGGCATCCCTGGGCTTGAGAGCACACGATCCCTCTCGCGGAATGGCTTCAGCCAGGTCACGGCAGTGTTCACCGAAGGCACGGATATCTATTTCGCGCGCCAGCAGGTCACCGAGCGTCTGGCGCAGTCGCGCGACGCGCTGCCGGAGGACGTCCAGCCGACGATCGGCCCGATCACCACGGGCCTTGGCGACATCTTCATGTGGACAGTCGAGTTCGCCAAGCGTGATGCGGCCGCCGTGGCCGCCAATACGGGCAAGCCCGGCTGGCAGTCGGACGGGACCTTCCTGACGGTCGAGGGCGAGAGTCTCGCAGACGAGGTCTCGCGCGGCGCATATCTCCGGACGGTGCAGGACTGGATCATCCGGCCCCAGATGCGCGCGATCGAGAACGTCGCGGGGATCGATTCCATCGGTGGCTACGAGAAGCAGTATGTCATCGAACCCGACCCGGCCAAGCTTGCGGCCTTCGGCGTGTCGTTCGCGGAGCTCGCCCAGGCGTTAGAGAGCGCTAACCTGTCTGTCGGAGCGAACTTCCTGCAGCGGGGAGGCGAGTCCTTTCTGATCCGCGCGGATGCGCGTGTTCGAACCCTCGATGAGATTCGCCGCGCGGTGGTGGCTAACCGTGAAGGCGTGCCGGTCGCGGTTCAGGACCTCGCGGAAGTCAAGATCGGCGGCGACTTGCGCACGGGAGCCGCTACCAAGAACGGCGAAGAAGTCGTGATCGGCACCGCCTTCATGTTGACAGGCGCCAACAGCCGGACGGTTGCGTCTGATGTCGGGACGCGGTTGGCGGAAGTCGCGAAGTCCTTGCCGCCGGGCATCGAGGCGAACGTCGCCTACGATCGCTCGATGCTGGTGAATGCAACTGTCGCGACGGTCGAGAAGAACCTTGCTGAAGGCGCTCTCTTCGTCGTCGTCATTCTGTTTGTGATGCTCGGCAACTTCCGCGCTGCCCTGATCACCGGGCTCGTCATTCCGCTCTCGATGCTGATGACAGCGATCGGCATGAACGAACTCGGCGTGTCGGGCAACCTGATGAGCCTTGGCGCGCTCGACTTCGGCCTCATCGTCGACGGCGCCGTCATCATTGTCGAGAACTGCCTGCGGAGATTGGCCGAGCGGCAGCACCATGAGGGCAGGCTGTTATCGCTCCAGGAACGACTGTTCGAGGTAACCGAGGCCTCCAAGGAAATGATTCAGCCGACTGTGTTCGGTCAGGCGATCATTTTCCTTGTCTACGTGCCGCTGCTCGCATTCACCGGCGTCGAGGCCAAATTGTTTTCGCCGATGGCGATTACCGTCATGCTGGCGCTTGCGGGCGCCTTCATCCTGTCGCTCACCTTCGTTCCTGCGATGGTGGCAATCCTCATCCGCGGCAAGGTAGCGGAGAAGGAGGTGGCGGTCGTTCGCGTCACCAAAGCGCGTTACGTGCCACTCTTGCGGGCCGCCGTACATGCGCCTTTGCCCGTAATCGGCGCCGGCGCTGCCATCTTTGTGCTGGCCGCGTTTCTTTTCACCACACTGGGCCAGGAGTTTACGCCGCAGCTCGACGAAAAGGACCTTGCAGTTCAGTCCCTCCGGATTCCGTCGACGGCTCTCAACCAGTCACTCGACATGCAGAAGCGAGTCGAAAGCGCCATCGCAAAGTTGCCGGAAGTCGAACGCGTCATGTCGAAGACTGGCACAGCGGAAGTTGCGGCCGATCCGATGCCCGTCAACATCTCGGACGGCTTCGTCATCTTGAAGCCCGAGCACGAGTGGCCGGAAAAGATCAGCAAGGAGCAGCTTGTCGCCAAGATTGAGGCCGCAATCTCCGGTGAAGTTGGGAATGCCTTTGAATTCAGCCAGCCGATCGAGCTGCGTTTCAACGAACTGATATCGGGCGTTCGCTCTGATGTCGCCGTCAAGCTCTATGGCGATGATCTCGATGTACTTGGACCAGCCGCCCAGCAAATTGCAGAAACCCTCCAGACCGTCAGGGGGGCGGCCGACGTCAAAGTCGAACAGACGCAGGGGTTCCCAGTCCTGGATGTCCAGTTCAACCGCGACGCCATCGCAAGAAACGGCCTTACCATCGAGGAGGTTGCGGATTCGGTCGCTGCGGCTCTTGGTGGACGCGAGGCCGGACTGGTCTTTGAGGGCGATCGCCGGTTCGAGATCGTTGTCCGCGTGCCGGACGCGCTGCGCAACAATGTAGACGCGATCGGGGCGCTGCCGGTTATGCTCCCCCCTGTGGAAGGTCAGCCGCGGCTCAGCGTGCCCTTGCGCTCTTTGGCGGAGTTCTCGTTCACCGAGGGGCTGAACCAGATCAGCCGCGAGAACGGCAAGCGTCGCATCGTGGTGCAAGCCAATATCCGGGGCCGCGACCTCGGTGGGTTCGTCACCGAGGCACAATCAAGGGTCGCCGAGGTGGCTCTGCCTGCCGGCGCATACATCGAGTGGGGCGGTCAGTTCGAGAATCTGCAGGCCGCCCAGGCTCGGCTCGCTATCGTCGTACCGATCTGCTTCGTCCTCATCCTCGCGCTGCTCTACATGGCGCTCGGCGGCATCGCGCCGGCGCTTGCAGTCTTCTCGGCCGTGCCGTTAGCGCTTGCTGGCGGGGTATTTGCGCTGGTGCTCCGCGGGATGCCATTCTCGATTTCCGCGGCAGTTGGCTTCATCGCGTTGTCTGGCGTCGCGGTGCTGAACGGTCTGGTGATGATGACCAGCATCCGCAACCGCCTCGACGCCGGTATCGCCCTGGATGTAGCGATCATCGAAGGTGCCATCGAGCGGTATCGCCCTGTTCTGATGACTGCCCTCGTTGCCGCCATTGGCTTCGTGCCAATGGCCTTGGCCACCGAAACGGGCGCCGAAGTGCAGCGGCCATTGGCGACTGTCGTGATCGGCGGATTGATAACCGCCACGGCGCTCACGCTGTTCGTTCTGCCGGCAATTTGCAGGCTCGTTCTCAAGCGCAAGCCGGCCCAAGGGCAACGCGGCGGATCCGAACCCGCGCTGCAGCCGGCAGAGTAGGGTCATGGATCAGAGGCATCGACGAGAGATGCAAGAATTCTTGTGGGAGCCCCGATCTCGGATGGCTCTGCATCAGGCCAGGGAAGATGGAGCGACCTCAGATGGAAGGCATTAATCGCGACGCAGGGTCTCCGACTGTGGAGACCCGACATTCCTGCCTTGCTCTCGTGGCGGGAGTGCGGGCGAGATGGAAAACGCTCGTGGCTACTGGGGTACTGTCATTTGTCGCAGGATGCGCCATAGCGCCGGTCAGCATTGCGCCTGTCCCGGTCGATATCGTTCAGGGAAAGCTGGTCGAGCTCTGGGGTGTTTCGTCCACACGCACGGATACAGGCGTCGACGTTTCAGGATCTGTGACCCGCCCGGCCGGACCCAACAGGCCCTTCAACGAACACCTCCATGCGGAGACGATCAGCCCGTCGGGCGCCGTACTCGAAGCTCGGGACGTTCCGTGGAATTCCATCGCCTCTCTGAGAGCTCGCCACTCCGCGACATTCAGAACAACCTTCGCGTCTCCGAATGGTGACGCTATCGCGCGGGTCCGCCTCAAGGTCGTGGCGGGCGCGGTTCATTTCTCTGACTGACCGGCACGCGCCTGCAGAGCAGTGACACGCTCGCACGCGACGTCGGCGGCATATCCTAAGGCGACCACTCATGGCTGACCACAATCACGCTGAGGGTTCCAATCATCCCAACGACGAACACGTCCACGGGGGAATTCTAGGCGAACGCACTGAGCTGGCCTTCGCAATCCTGTCCGCTGTTGCGTTGGCGATTGGATGGCTGATTGAAACTGCCTGGGCAAAAGAACCCGCAATCGTAGCCTACGCCGCCGCCTATCTGCTGGGTGGCTTTTTTACCGTTCGCGAAGCGCTCGACAATCTGAAGCGCGGCCGCTTCGAGATCGACACGCTGATGATCGCAGCAGCGATCGGAGCCGCTATCCTTGGGCACTGGTCGGAAGGGGCGCTCCTGCTTGCGCTCTTCAGTCTCGGCCACGCGCTCGAAGGCTATGCGATGGGTCGCGCGCGCAAGGCCATCGAAGCCCTGGGCAAACTGGCGCCCGAAGTCGCGATTGTGCGCCGCGGAGCCGTGACCGAGCAAATACCTGTGGCCCAGCTGGTGGTTGGCGACATCGTCATTGTCAAACCGAACGAACGCCTGCCGGCCGATGGCCTGGTCATTGTCGGCGAGAGCAGCATCGATCAATCGCCGGTAACAGGGGAGAGTGTCCCGGTCGACAAGCGGCCTCTTGCGTCCCCATCCCCGTCGGTTGACGACTTCGCCAAGGCTGGTCCGGAGACGAAAGTCTTCGCAGGCACAATCAACGGACCCGGCGCGCTCGAAGTATGGGTTGCGCGGCTGGCGCAGGAATCGACCCTGGCGCGCGTTGCAAAGCTTGTGGCCGAGGCGCAGTCGCAGCGCTCGCCGACTCAACAGTTTACCGACCGTCTGGAACGCATCTTCGTGCCGGCTGTCTTGATCGGTGTCTCGCTCCTGATGTTTGCCTGGACCGTCATCGACGAGCCTTTTGCGGCAAGTTTCTATCGCGCCATGGCGGTTCTCGTTGCGGCCAGCCCGTGCGCCCTCGCCATCTCGGTGCCAAGCGCGATCCTGAGCGGCATCGCCCGCGCAGGTCGCGGCGGCGTTCTGATCAAGGGCGGGGAGCCGCTTGAGAATCTCGGCACGCTGAAAGCCATCGCCTTCGACAAAACCGGAACCCTGACTGAGGGCAAGCCACGGCTAACGGATGTCCTCCCGCTCGGCGCCATACAGGAGGTCGAACTCCTTCAGCATGCCATTGCTGTGGAGGAGCTAAGCGATCATCCGCTAGCCGCCGCTGTCGTGCGCGACGGACGTGAGAAGCTCGGCGCCGTTGACGTGCCGAAAGCTGACGGGGTCGAAGGAATTACGGGCAAGGGCGTCAAGGGCAGGGTGGCCGGCCGGGAAGTCTGGATCGGCAAACCCGGACTTTTTGACGGCAGCAGCGGTGCGGCGTTGCCTGACGATATCCGCGCGAAGGCCCTGTCGCTCGAGCAGGCTGGGCGCACAGTCATGGTGGTGCGACGGGATCAGGAGTTTCTCGGCATTCTTGGCCTGATGGATACGCCCCGGCCGGAAGCACGTGAGGTCATCGCGCGCCTCCGAGAGCTCGGCATCGAACGGATGGTGATGCTGACGGGCGACAATCAGAGCGTTGGCGATGCCATCGCGAAAGAAGTCGGGCTGACCGACGCCAAGGGCGGGCTGATGCCTGAGGACAAGGTAGCGGCGATTGGCAGCCTCGTCGCAGAGGAAGGCAAAGTCGCGATGCTGGGTGACGGGGTCAACGACGCACCCGCGCTTGCGAAGGCGACCGTCGGAATCGCGATGGGCGCCGCCGGATCGGATGTCGCGCTTGAAACGGCGGATGTCGCCTTGATGGCCGATGACCTAACGCACTTGCCGTTTGTCGTTGGCCTCAGCCGCAAGACGAGCGCGATCATCAAGCAGAACCTCTGGGTCAGCCTGGGTGTGGTCGCCGTCCTAATCCCGTCAACACTGTTCGGGCTGCAGATCGGCGCGGCCATTGTCTTCCACGAGGGCTCAACCTTGCTGGTTGTTGCAAACGCGCTTCGGCTCCTGGCCTATCGTGACCCTTGGGCCACTGCATCGCGTCCTGGTACAACGAGGCAGGGAGCGGGCGTCGCCCCGGCCGAAGCGTGACTAGTCAACATTTCCAGCTGGGTCGCTACAGCCTCCGCCCAACCTGAAGTTCGTTTTCCAAGCAAGGCAGACACATCAGACAAAATGTACCGGCGCGAATTCTCCGCACTTTTTTACGAGCTGATCCAGGCCGATAGATCCTAGACATCCAGTTTGCCAATCCAGGAACATCCTATTCAGCTGCCAGGATCGCGCTGCGTTTCGTGGCGTGCAGTTCCGAGACGGCGTCCGCTTGCGACGCCCGCTCACACGTCGACAGCTCCCAGCCCATGACGATCTGACCTCGTCCACCGTGCTTACCCACGTCAGGGACACGTTTGCTTGTCACGCCCATCAAGCGTCCGTCGCATGACCGCTCAAGGGGCCGAGGCTTCGGACCTTCGGTCCTGCAGGCCGCACCAACCCCTTGCGCGGTCACCGCTGCGCTTGCTTTCCGGCCGCTCCTGAGGGGCGTCGCAAACGCGACCCCGACGGGGCTAATCCCGCGGGATCACAAGGAAAGCCATCATGGACCGCGCGTCCTTCGAACTCATCGGCAATGTCGGCAAGCTCGAGATCAAGCCGCTCAAGGGCGACAAAAAGCTCGCCGTGGTTTCAGTCGCAACATCCGAGCGCTGGAAGACCGAAACTGGTGACTGGAGCGAGAAAACCTATTGGCATCGGGTTGCCGTCTTTGCGCCTGCAAAGGTCGCACTGATCGAGAAAGCCGTTCAGGTCGGCACCCGTCTCCGCCTTGTCGGCCAGATCCGTCCCGGTTCCTGGGAAGATGAGCGCGGCCAGACCCGCTACTCCATCGAGTTCGTGGTGACTGGCCTTGGTGATGTCGAGATCCTCGCCCGCGGCAAGCCAAAAGCGGATGTGCAATCCGAACCGGTGATCGTCGGCGAAGAAGCGCCGAAGCCGAAGCGCAAGCGCGCGGCCTGACGGCCTGGCCGGCGGCGTCAAGCCGCCGGCCTTGTCTCGCTCTCCCAACAATCCAGCTTCTCAAGGAGGTCATCATGACCGCCATCGCGAATACGCAATCGCTTCACGACGCCGTCACCGCCCGGATCATCGCAGAACTCGAGCAGGGACGCTTTCCCTGGGTCCAGCCATGGGCGTCTTCATCAGGAGGGACGCCGCTTGGTCTGCCCCAGAACGCATCGACCGGACGAACCTATTCCGGCATCAACATTCTCCTGCTCTGGGCGGCCGCCATCGAGCAGGGGAGACCCTCACAACGCTGGCTTACCTTCAAGCAGGCGCTCGCTCTCGGCGGCAATGTGCGCAAGGGCGAGAAAGGAACGACGGTTGTCTACGCCGACACGTTTGTCCCGAAGGTCGAGCAGGAGAAGGCGAGCGCATCCGGCGAAGACCCCCGCCGCGTCGGCTTCCTTAAGCGGTTCACCGTGTTCCATGCCGAACAGTGTGAGGGGCTTCCAGTTGATGCAGATGCGCCGCCCCTCCCCGGGCGAACCGAGGTGTTGTCACATGTCGATGCGGTTATCGCGGCGACGGGCGCGGACATACGGATCGGCGGTGACATGGCATTCTATTCTCCGAGCCACGACTTCATTCAGGTTCCCCCCCAGCAGGCCTATTTTGAGCCCATAAATTGGTACCGGACAGTTTTGCATGAGGCTGGCCATTGGGCAGGCGGTCCTTCGCGTCTCAACCGCGATTTCTCCGGACGACACGGTAGCCAGGCTTATGCCCGCGAGGAACTCGTCGCTGAACTCTGCTCAGCGTTCCTCTGCGCCGAGCTCGGTGTCGCCCCAACTGTTCGCCATGCGGACTACCTCGGCGCCTGGTTGGAAATTCTCAAGGGCGACAACCGGGCTATCTTTCAGGCGGCCTCGATGGCGTCCAAGGCAGCCGATTTCGTCATGGGGCGTTCGGCAGGTTGCCTTGCTCATCCACCATCCTGAGGCCCGCATCAGGGTGCTACTCAAGGCGCGCGATGCTAGCTTGTCACAAATCCGTATGCACATTTGTGACAACCGCCCGCAACTCTAGTCGAAGCCCCAAGCGCTCAATCTGCGCCTCCGGGGCCGCGAGAGGGTCTGTCGTTGAGCGACCGGGAGGCAGGGTGACGGAGAGCGGCTGGCGGTCACGCTCGGTCTCGCCGCGCCTTGCGCGGCTCCTTCGGGCGCGACCCTGCGGGCGCTTCGCGCCGCAAGCCACTCGACGCCGCTTCCCGCCATGCAGCACCGGATAGACCCGGTGCGCAGGCTCCTTGCAGCCTTCTCTTTTGTTGGCCGCCCTGACGGTCGGCGGATGCGCACCTGTCTCCCTAAGCTGTCTTCTGTTTCCCGTAGTGGGAGAGTTGGTTGCTCAGTTCGTTTCAGAGTGCCGGGCGTGATGGAGCGCCTCAAGGGACGACGGGGCCCCACCATTTTTTTGGCGGAAGAGCCAAAAAAATCGTGACCCCCATCGCCGCTG
>JAVBYB010000118.1 GCA_030824255.1 bacterium | reverse complement strand
GTGTCGAGGAAGGTGATCTTCTCGCCGGTCTTGAGCTGAACCTGGTAGGCGCCGATGTGCTGCGTGATGCCGCCGGCCTCGCCCGACACGACATCGGTCTGGCGCAGGGCGTCGAGCAGCGACGTCTTGCCGTGGTCGACGTGACCCATGACGGTAACGACGGGGGGACGGGACTCGAGGTGGTCGTCGATGTCTTCGACGCCTTCTAGTCCGATCTCGACGTCGGATTCCGCCACGCGTTTAACGGTGTGGCCGAATTCCTCGACGATGAGCTGCGCCGTGTCGGCGTCCAGCGTATCGGTCGAGCGGACGAGTTCGCCCTGCTGCATCATGAACTTCACAACGTCGGCCTGGCGCTCGCTCATGCGGTTGGCGAGGTCGGCCACGGTGATCGATTCCGGCAGCACGACTTCGCGCGACACCTTCTCCGCGCCGCCGCCGGCCATTTTGAGGCGGCGTTCACGCTCGCGTTCGCGGGCGCGTTTCACCGCAGCGTAGGAACGCTGTTTCTCATCATCGTCGCCGAGGGCTGCTGAAACAGTGAGCCTGCCCTGACGGCGCTTGGGCTCGTCCTTGCGGGCGGGGCGATCGGCGCCGCCAGCGGGGACATCGTCGCCAGCCGTCTTGACGCGTTTGACGCGCCCGCCGAGTTCGCTCAGCGGCGTCAGTTCTTCAGGATCCAGCGGGGTAAGCGGACGCGGACCACCACCCGGACCGCGATTGCCGCCGGGGCCGCCAGGGCCACGCGGACGATCGCCCGAGAAACCACCGGGACGTGCAGCGCCCGGTCCGCCAGGACGGGGGCCGCCAGGACCACCGGGGCGCGGACCGCCGGGGCCACCCGGACGCGGGCCGCCAGGGCCGCTCGGACGCGGACGATCTGCATCGGGACGCACGCGAACGACGCCGCCCGGCGCACGCGGCGGGGCCGCGCGATCGCCAGAGAAACCACCACCGCCCGGACGGGGCGGCGCGCCACGCGCATCGCGCCGGAAATCTGGACGTTCGCCGCGCTCGGCGCCGGCTCCAGCGCCGCGCGCACCACGGAAGCCCTGGCCTCCATCATCGTCATCGCTGACGACGGGGCTCGCAGCAGCTTCAGCGCGACGCTTTTCTTCTTCGGCCATGCGACGCGCTTCTTCGGCGCGACGCTTGTTGGCTTCCTCAATCGCTTCCTGTTCGGCGCGACGACGCTCTTCCTCGGCGCGACGCTGGGCGATGGCCGCCTGACGCGCTTTCAGCTCGGCCTCGGAGAGGCCGGACTTCTGGATCGCCTCCTGAGCCGCGCTGAGCGCGGGCTTTTCAGCGGGCTTCTCCGGCTCGGCGGGGCGGACGACCTTGGGATTGGCGCCGGGTGTCACCACCACGCGCTTTTTCTTGGTCTCCACCACAACCTGCTTGGAGCGGCCATGCGAGAAGCTTTGCTTCACGGTGCCTGAGTCCGCCCGCTTGATGGTCAGCGGTCGGCGGCCAGTGTTGTCCGTGTCCTTGGTATCGCTCATTCACTCACTTCGTTTGCAGTCGATATGGTCATGCCCGTATCCGCCGGAGGATCGCCCCCGGAGTCACGGGCCTGGAATTCTTCAATGTCTTGCCCGCTGGCGCCTTCACCGGATGCCGAGGCAGGCGGCCAGCCCGGCAGCCAGACACGCCGGAACCCGGAAAGCCTCACCAGCTCTCCCATCCAAGCATGCGCTATGCGGCCCTGTTTGAGGCAAGCGTGTACCACACGCTCACGCCCCAAGGCCATGCCCAATTCTTCGCCCGAAAAACAGGCGACAACTGGCGGAAGAGCCCGTTTTTCCTCGGGTTTAGCGAGGTTAGGGCCGTACAGGCCACGCACCAGCGCCAGCACCTTGTCGCGTTGGTCTCCCGAAGCATCGGATGAAGCGATGAGGCAAGCTGGCCGGTTTTCCCGGATGGCCTCGCGCACCTGTTCATATCCCAAGATAAGGTCGCCGGAGCGTTTTGCCATGCCGAGCATGTCGATTGCGCGACGGGCCAACAGATTTTCGACCTGATCAGCGAGAGCCGAGGACGCCTTTACCTGCGCCTTGAAAGCACGGGCAAAAGCTCCGCGTTTGACGGCCAAATCAACCGCCTCGCGATTGGTCGTGACCCAACCGCCCCTGCCAGGCAGGCGGGCGGCGATATCGGGGACAACACTACCATCCGGAGACAGGACGAAGCGGACCATTTCCGCCTGAAGACGCCCCTCCATTGTAGCGATGCAACGACGTTGCGGCGGGCGGGCGCCTGCCTTGCCGACGCGAGGCGGTCCCCCATCCAGTTCAGGAATGGAGGTTTCGGCCTCTTGGGCGCCCGTCAGCGCCTCATCACTGTTCGCTTGAGCCGCCATTGGCTCCTTTCAGGTTGAACAGTTCGTCGCCACGGCTGCGGGCCGTTTCGGCGGGCGTATCGCCATTCGCAGCATCAAGTTCGGCCTCTTCAGCCTCGAGAGCAGCCAGACGGGCGGCGAGCGCCTCTTCCAGCGCCTGCGGCTCGACCCAGCCAGCAGAGACGCGGGCCTTGAGGATGAAGAGTTCCGCGTCCTCGCGCGACATCTCGGTCTTTTCGAGAATACCCGGCACGAATTTCGGCTTGCCGTCCGGACCCGGCTCTTTCCACCCGACGAGATCGTCAGGCACGAGGCCCGCCAGATCCTCAATGGACTTCACGCCGTTCTCGCCGAACTTAACTGCCATGGCAGGCGTGACGCCTTCCATCTCGGCCACTTCGTCCACAACGCCGAGCGCCTTACGCTTGGCGACCAGCTCCGCCGTGAGCTTCTCAAGATACTCCCGGGCGCGCTCCTGCAGCTCGCCGGCGACTTCTTCGTCGAAGCCTTCGATTGTGGCGAGGCCTTCGATCTCGACATAGGCGATCTCTTCGACCGTCTCGAAACCTTCGGATGCGAGTAGCTGGGCAAGCGTTTCGTCGGCATCAAGCGCTTTCTGGAACAGGTCAGTGCGCTCCTTGAACTCACGCTGACGGCGCTCGCTGTCGGCTGACTCCGTCATCAGGTCAATTTGCCAGCCAGAGAGCTGGGAAGCGAGGCGCACGTTCTGGCCGCGGCGACCGATGGCGAGCGGGAACTGGCTTTCCTCAACCACAACTTCCACGCGCCCCTCTTCCTCGTCGAGCACGACCTTCGAGACTTCAGCAGGCTGCAGCGCATTGACGATGAAGGTCGCGTCGTCTTCCGACCATGGGATGATGTCGATCTTCTCGCCGCCGAGTTCGGACACGACCGCCTGCACGCGCGCGCCGCGCATACCGACACACGCGCCGACCGGGTCGATCGAGTTGTCATGGCTGTAGACACCGATCTTGGCGCGCGAACCCGGATCACGGGCGCAGGCCTTGATTTCGATGACGCCCTCATAGACCTCGGGCACCTCCTGGGCGAAGAGCGCGATCATGAAGGATGGGTGCGAGCGCGACAGGAAGATCTGCGGGCCTTTGGCCTCCGCCGACACCTTGTAAAGGTAAGAGCGGACGCGATCGCCGGTGTTGAAGTTCTCGCGCGGGATGCCGTCATTGCGGCGGATGACGCCTTCGGCCTTGCCGAGATCGACGATCACGTGGCCGTATTCGACGCGCTTCACCGTGCCGTTGATGATCTCGCCGACGCGGTCCTTGAAGTCGTTGTACTGGCGGTGACGCTCGGCTTCACGGACCTTGCCTGTGATGACCTGCTTGGCGGTCTGGGCCGCGACGCGGCCGAATTCGAAGGGGGGCAGTTCTTCGCGGAATTCGTTGCCGATTTCGGCATCGGAATCCATCTTCTTGGCTTCTTCCAGCGTCAGCTGGGTGACCGGGTTCTCGACCGTCTCAACGATCGTCTGCACGCGCCACAGCTTGGTGTCGCCCGAGTCCGGATTGATCTCGGCGCGGATGTCATGCTCCAGGCCGTAGCGCGAACGGGCAGCCTTCTGGATCGCCTCTTCCATCGCCTCAAGCACGATGCGCTTGTCGATGTTCTTTTCAGCTGCGACCGCGTTGGCGATCTGCAGGATTTCGAGCCTGTTTGCTGAAACTGCGCCGGTTGCCATTTGCCCTAATTCCTCTTGTCTTCGTCTTCTGCGTCGGCATCGCCGTCGTCGAGATCATCCTCGTCGCCCAGCACGTCTTCTAAAGCTTCCTCGTCATCAACCTCGACATCGTCGAAGTCCTCTTCGGCATCATCGGATGCATCCGACAACGCTTCGAAAGCGTCCTCATCGCCAGCGTCGTCGCCGTCTTCATCGCCATCGACATCGACCTCAGCAGCCGCCAGACCCTTCGCGCGCGCTTCCTGGATCAGCTTGTCGGTCAGCACCATGACGGCCCGGCTCATGTCGTTAACCGGGATGATGGCATCGCCGCCATCCTTCAGCTGCAGCGTAACAACGCCGTCGATTTCGCTCTGAATCCAGCCGTTGAAGCGCTTGCGACCTTCGGCGTTGGCATAAGTGAGCTCGACCCGGATTTCGTGACCCAGCCATTTGGCGAAGTCGCCGAGGCGCGTCAGCGGGCGATCAATGCCAGGCGACGAAACCTCAAGCGCATACTCGCCGGAAATCGGGTCCTGCTCATCCAGCAGCGGCGACAATGCACGCGAGAGTTTGGCGCAACGCGCCACGGTCATTGTGCCGTCCGGGCGCTCCGCCATGATCTGCAACGTCGGCGTCTGCGAGCCAGTCACGCGCACGCGCACGATCTCCAGGCCCAGGCCAGCAGCTACGGGCTCGATCATGTCGAGAAGGCGGATTTCAAGCTCGCTTTGCGCCCGCATGGGCCAAGAACCTCGGCGTGACGGACCCCGAAAACCGGGGCCCAAATGCGCAGCGGCCGCCCAGTTCCCAGGGCGGCCGCTGCGATGTGGAGAACTGATCGAGGGGCGTATAGGCGCTCGATCAGAATGTGTCCAGCGTTCTTTCTTCGTACTTTCTGACCCGGCGGCAGTCTTTTTCACATCGCGTGCATGCGCTACCCCTTCGCGCCAAGGGAACCATCGGGAGCGCACATGATGAAACACCTAATGCTTGCTGCGGCATCGACCGCGATACTTGCTTTCGTCGCGGCCTGCGCGCCGGAAGCAACGACCCCGGCCGAGGTCGCAGAGGCGCCGAAGCCTGCCGTCGCCGACCCGAACCTGACATCGCTCACCATGGCGACTGACCCGGCAACGCTGGGTTTCAACGCAGCGGCGTTCGAGCAGGCAAGAGCCGACATCGAGGCTGGCATCAAGGCCGGCAAAATTCCTGGCGGCCTGTTTCTCGTCGCCAAAGGCGGCCAGGTGGTGAACATCACCGCCGTTGGTACGGAAGGGCCGGGCGATGCCGATCCAGTGACACCGGAGACTATCTTCCGCATCTATTCGATGTCCAAGCCGATCGTCTCGGTAGCGACGATGCAGCTCGTCGAGGAAGGCAAGATCAGCCTCGAGGATCCGATCTCGAAATACATTCCCGAGTTCGCCAATCCGAAAGTGCTGGTTGGCAAGGGCGAGACGCGTCCGGCGGCGCGCGAGATCACCGTGCGCGATCTACTTTCGCATAAATCAGGCCTGATTTATGGTGTTTTCGATCCCGAGAGCGAGCTCGGCAAGATGTACATGGCGGCTGGCGACGTCCGCTACGACATCTCCGCGCTGGAGCTTTCCAAGGCTTTCGCCGCGCTTCCCCTCGCCTTCGATCCGGGCTCGGCCTGGCGCTATTCGCGTTCGACCGACGTGCTGGGCGCAGTGATCGAAGTTGCGTCGGGCAAGACACTGGACGTGCTGCTGAATGAAAAAATCTTCACCCCGCTCGGGATGAACGACACGCACTTCTATCTGGAAGCCGATGAGTTCAGCCGACTTGCCGAGCCGCCGACAACGATTGCGCCACTGTCCACGCCGATGACCAAGGCGCCCATGCTTTCGGGCGGCGGCGGCCTCAACTCGACCACGGAAGACTATTTCCGCTTTACCGAGATGCTGCGCGGCAAGGGGTCGTATCGCGGGGTCACGATCATCAAGCCCGAGACGCTGGATGCGATGCTGGTTGACGAGATTGCGACCGGCGTTGATCGCTCGACCTGGTTCTATGATGCGCTGCCGGGCGCAGGGTTTGGCCTGGGCTTCGGCCTTATTCCGATCGATCCGGCGGATGCCTCCAAGGGCAAGTATTTTACGTGGTCGGGCTACGCCGGCACGAATATGTGGGTCGATCCGGTAAACGACATCACCACCATCTTCATGATGCAGAACAACGAAGCCTCAGCCGACTTCCGTCCACTGCACGCACAATGGGTCTATGGCGGTTACGCGCCGGCGGCTACGTCGGGGCCGGCGTCAGGATCGGCCCAGTAGGCATCCGTCTGGCGGTGAAATGCAGCAGGCCCGGCGCAAAGTCGGGCCTGCCTGCTTTAACATTCAGCAAAGCCCGTCAGGATGCGGAGCATCTGTGATGGACAATCGGCCAGCGGCCAGTCGCCCCCATTTCGGGCGGCATTGTTTGTTGCACTCCGCGGACGAGAACGGGTTTCGCCGCTTTAAAGCCATATGATTTACCGCTCGGGGAGAACACCGAGGGAACGACCGCGACAGATTTGATGGCTCCCGAAGGCCTTTTTCGCGCCGTCAAATGTGAGCACAAGAGTGCCGCAGGTCCGGAAGGCCGAAGAATCGGGCCTTTCTTACGAGGAATATCAGTTGGGCCTGCTTGAACGCGGACGCTATCCGACGGATGAAGGCGCACAACGCATTCGCGACGCCCGCCGTTCACACGGCTGCGCCGCGAGCATGTGACAGATATCTCTTGAGCCTGAACTGCCAGTTCCCATATGACCCCCAGCCCGCAGACACATTTGTGTTCCTGCGCGGGATCAAAGACCAAGATCATGGGGTCGCCCAGACCGGGGTGCTGCTAGTCAGGCCCAGAACCGAGGGTGGGGCGGCCGCCGCAGAAAGGACGTTTGTAGAATGGCTAAGATCATCGGCATCGATCTGGGGACGACCAACTCCTGCGTGGCCGTCATGGATGGCGGACAGGCACGGGTGATCGAGAACACCGAGGGCGCGCGAACGACCCCCTCCGTGGTTGCGTTCCAGGATTCAGGCCAGCGCCTGGTTGGCGTCATCGCCAAACGCCAGGCCACGGTGAACCCACGTTTCACCTACTCCGCCATCAAGCGCCTGATCGGGCGCAATTACGAAGATCCGATGGTCAACAAGGACAAGGACCTTGTGGCCTATGAGATCGTGAAAGGCCCCAACGGCGATGCCTGGGTTCAAGGTCGCGACCGCGCCTATTCCCCGCAAGAGATTTCCGCCTTCATCCTCGGCAAGATGAAGGAAACCGCCGAGGCTTATCTCGGCGAGAAGGTGACGCAGGCGGTCATCACGGTTCCCGCTTACTTCAACGACGCCCAGCGCCAGGCGACCAAGGATGCCGGCCGGGTCGCGGGTCTTGAAGTTCTCCGCATCATCAACGAGCCGACTGCAGCCGCGCTCGCCTACGGCCTTGAGAAGAAAGACACCGGCAAGGTCATCGCCGTCTACGACCTCGGCGGCGGCACGTTCGACGTCTCGGTCCTTGAGATCGGCGATGGCGTGTTCGAAGTGCTGTCCACCAATGGCGATACATTCCTGGGCGGTGAAGACTTCGACAACCGTCTGGTCGATTACATCTGCGACGAATTCCAGAAGCAGAACGGCATCGACCTCAAGAAAGACCTTATGGCGCTGCAGCGCGTGCGCTCCAAAGCCGAGGAAGTGAAAAAGGAACTGTCGACGGTATCTCAGGTCGACATCACCGAGCCTTACATCACTGCCGGTCCGTCTGGCCCGGTCCACCTCAACATGAAGCTCACCCGCGCGAAGCTCGAAAGCCTCGTCGAGGATCTCGTGAAGCGCACGATGGAACCGTGCAAAAAGGCGCTTGCTGACGCCGGCAAGTCAGTCAGCCAGATCGATGAGATCATTCTCGTCGGGGGCATGACGCGCATGCCGAAAGTGCAGGAAGCCGTGAAGGCCTTCTTCGGCAAGGAGCCGCACAAGGGCGTCAACCCGGACGAAGTCGTCGCCGTCGGCGCGGCCATCCAGGGCGGCGTTCTGCAGGGCGACGTCAAAGACGTTGTACTGCTGGACGTGACCCCGCTGTCGCTCGGCATCGAAACGCTGGGCGGCGTATTCACGCGCCTCATCGACCGCAACACGACCATCCCGACCAAGAAGAGCCAGGTCTTCTCGACCGCCGACGACAACCAGTCAGCTGTGACCATCCGCGTGCTGCAAGGCGAACGCGAGATGGCTGCCGACAACAAGCTGATGGGCAACTTCAACCTTGAAGGCATCCCCCCTGCTCCGCGCGGCGTGCCGCAAGTCGAAGTGACCTTCGACATCGACGCGAACGGCATCGTCAACGTGTCCGCCAAGGACAAGGCGACGAACAAGGAACAGAAGATCACCATCCAGTCGAATGGCGGTCTAACCGAGGCCGAAATCCAGCAGATGGTGAAGGACGCCGAAGCAAACGCTGCCGCCGACAAAGTCCGCCGCGAAGCTGTGGAAACGAAAAACCAGGCCGAAGGTCTAGTGCACGCAACCGAGAAACAGCTGGCCGAACACGGCGGCGCGATTAGCCCGCAGCTGAAGGGTGAGATCGAGGCAGCCGTCGCCGACCTCAAGGGCGCGCTCGAGAAGGACGACGCCGGAGCCATCAAGGCGAAGAGCCAAGCATTGGCCGGCGTCGCCATGAAGATGGGCGAAGAAATCTACGCCAAGGGACAGTCGGCTGAAGGCGCGGGAGATGACGCTGCGGGTTCCGCAAGGTCGTCAGGCGGTGATGATGTCGTCGATGCGGACTTCGAAGAGGTCGACGACGACAAGAAAAGCGCCTGATAGCTGATCAGACGCTGTCAAGCTGATGAAGAATTGGACGGGCCATGATCTTGTGGGGGCTTTAATCCCCAAGAGTCATGGCCCATCTACTTTCAGCGGTTGCTAAGGTTCACCTGCAATAAACCGTTAACTGCAAGGCGAACGGAATGAGCATCCTGATTATGGTTCGGTCGTCACGATGAGCGAGCGCTCTTTTTATGATGTTCTTGGCGTGGCCAAGGATGCGGACGAGAAAGTCCTCAAATCGGCCTTCCGCAAGAAGGCGATGGAGTATCACCCCGATCGCAATCCGGGGTGCCAGGACTCCGAGGCAAAATTCAAGGAAATGTCGGAGGCATATGAGACGCTGTCCGATCCCCAGAAGCGCCAGATGTACGACCGGTTCGGAAAGACCGGTCCGAATGGCGGCGCAGGCGGCGGTTCGCCCCATGGGCGCCCTGAAGACATCTTCCGTGATGTGTTCGGCGATGTGTTCTCAGAATTCTTTGGCGGCCAGCGCCAGCAAGGTCGCGGCGGACCGGCGCGTGGCGCTGACCTGCGCTACGATTATGAGATCAGCCTCGAGGAAGCCTTCAACGGCAAGCAAGCTGAGATCAATGTTCCGACCACCGAGGCTTGCGCGCCCTGCAACGGAAATGGCGCAGAGCCCGGCACGCAGCCTGAAACCTGCACGACCTGCCAAGGCCATGGCCGCGTTCGTGTGAGCCAGGGCTTCTTCACCATGGAGCGGACCTGCAGCCGCTGCCAGGGATCGGGCCAGGTGATCAAGACGCCGTGCCGCCAGTGCGGCGGCCGTGGCGCCATCCGCAAGGACCGGACTCTGTCGGTGAACATTCCCGCCGGCATCGAGGATGGCCAACGCATCCGCCTCGCAGGCGAAGGCGAGCCCGGCATGCGCAACGGACCGAAGGGCGACCTCTACATATTCGTCACCGTGCGTGAGCACGACATCTTCGAGCGTGATGGCCAGACGCTGTTTGCGCGCACGCCAGTGCCAATGGTTACAGCGGCGCTGGGCGGCGAGATCGAGATGCCGACGATCGATGGCGGCAAAATGCGCGTGTCGATTCCCGAAGGCGCCCAGACCAGCAAGCGTATGCGCCTGA
>JAVBYB010000514.1 GCA_030824255.1 bacterium | reverse complement strand
CGGAGATCACCGCGATGGCCGCGAGCGGCGCCACGACCTTGATCCTGCCTGTCGGCAGCGAGCCGACCATGGCGAGCATGGGCGCGAGGACCATGGCTTCGACCACCCCGAACATGGCGGCCATGCCAAGGCCCATCGTGACATCGAGCAGCTGCACCATCGGGAAGAAGACGAGGATCAGGAGCGCGCTGGCGACGCCATAGAAGATCAGCTGGTAGCGCGGGAAGAGCCACGCGCCGCCGCCGGCGAGGACGAACATCACGCCGGGGATGAGGTAGATCATGGAGAAGCCGCCGATGGCGAAGCTGAGCCCCATGCCGATGATGAGGAACCAGAACCAGCCGGAGGCATAGAGCGCCTCACGCCTCGAATTGGGCGCGAGCCAGCCGAGCGCGACGGCGCCAAGCGTGGCGGTGAGCGCGAAGATCGCCATGTTCAGCGCCTGCGGATGCGCGGTCCAGAAGGCGGGCTCGGGACGGATGAGCATCAGCAATTGCTGGAGCGCAAAGGCGCCGAGGCCTGCGGCGACATAGAGCACGGGCGGCAGGATGAGGGCGCGAATGTCCAGCTTCTGCCAGCCGCCATCACGCGTGGGGCGCACCAGCAGCATGATGGCGACGCCGAAGCAGAGACCCAGCAGCACCAGCGCGAAGACAGCGGGCAGCGAGACGAACAGGCGCGAGCCAATGTCGGAATAGGCGAGGTCGCCAGCGGTCGCGTCGCTGCTCCAGTCGGCGGCCAGATAGGCGCGCGCGGCGCCGAGCGCCTGGTCGCCCATGTGCTGGACGCTGGAGCGATCCAGCATGGCAAGATCGTCGCGGGTTGTATGGTAGAAATCGAGGCCGTCGGAGATGGCGATGTTGACGCCGTTGAAGCCGGCGTTGAGGAAGACGGTGAGGTCAGTCGAGTTGGGCAGCAGTTCGTAGATCGCCGTCATCATCGAGTTGGAGAATGGGCGCGCGCCGCTCTTCGCCCAGTCCGAGACGACATTGGCGTTGGGGCGGCCGGTTTCGAACATCATCGCTGCGCCGCGCACGCCGCGCGCTTCGAGGTTGATGATGCGGCCGATGGTGAAGGGGTAGTCCTCCTGATTGTCGGCGAAGGCCTGCGCGCCGAGGAGGCCAGCCTCTTCGCCATCGGTGAGGAAGAAGACGACGGGCTTTTCGGGCGGGGTCTGCTTGAGGTGGTGTGCGACTTCGAGCCAGACGGCCATGCCGATGCCGTCGTCGCCAAAGCCGGGGCTGGCTTCAACGCTGTCGTAATGTGCGGCCAGAACGAGCGCGGGAACATTGGCTGATCCGGCGGCTGGCCCGGCGGTGAAGAAGACGTTCTGCACGAAGGCGCAGCGCGCGGCATTGCCAGACAGGCTCTGGCAGACATTGGCGGCGCGCAGCTCGGGCGAATAGCCGAGCGCGCGGATTTCCTGCATCAGGCGCGCGCGCGTTTCATCCAGCGCTGCGGAGTCGACCGGATGCGGCGTGCCGTCGAGCACGCGGCCGAGACGGTCTATCGCGCGCTGCGTATCGAACTGGTCGGCGGCGTTGGAGATGCGCACGGGGTCAAGCTCCAGCGGCGCTGCACGAAAAAAGAAGAGCGCAAGGATCACGGCGAAGACAGCGAGCGCCCATGGCGCTGCAGTCCGGGCGGCGCTGCGCGTGGCAGTCGGTTGTGCAGATTCGTTGGTCAGCTTGCGCCCCTGTCGTCCATTTGCCCTTGGGCCGGACGATAGGAGAGGTCAGGCCTCAGCGCCAGCGCAGGGTTTGGCCTTCGTCTTCTTCGGCCTTTGGCGTCAGACGGCGGACGACCATGCAGGCGATGAAGCAGCAGATCAGGCTAGAGGCGCCTACGGCGGTGGAGCCCGAGAGTTCCAGCACGAGGATTGCGGCGGCGATGGGCGCATCGAGCAGCACGGCCACGCACACCGCCATGCCGACAAGGCCCATGAAGACCTGCGGCGCAGGGATTCCCAGTGCTAACCCCGCCAGCACGCCAAGCGAGGCGCCGATCATCGCGCCGACATAGAGCGCGGGCGCGATCGCGCCGCCGGCCCAGCGGAAGCCGAACGTCACGGCGGTTGCGGCGATCTTCGCAACCGCAAGAACGGGCAGGAGCTCCGCGCCGTAATTTCCGTTGAGGCCGGCGGCGAGCGGTTCGTAGCCGATGCCGAGCACCTGCGGGAACGCCATGGCGATAACGCCAATGGCGAGGCCGCCCGGCAGCGGCAGGAGCCAGAGCGGAACACCGATGCGCCCGGCGGCGGCCGCGACCATGTCGGGCGCGCGCGACCAGGCCAACTTGCAGATCCATGCAAAGCCGATCAGCAGCGGCAGGATCACGAAGGCGGCGACGTGCACCATCGGCGGCACGATCTCAGGCGTCGGGATGACGATGATGGCCTCGCCGCCCATCATCCAGGTCGATACAAGCCATGCGACGGCTGAGGCGACAGCTAGCGGGCCCAGCGCGGAGATGCGCTGGCGACGCAGGATGAGTTCGCGCGCGAGGAATACGCCGGCGATGGGCGCGTGAAGCGATGCAGCGATGGCGGCGGCGACGCCCATGCCCATCAGCATGCGCCGCGCGCCCGTATCGAGGCCGAGCAGGCGGCCGTTCAACACCGCGAGTGTCGCGCCGAGGTGCGCCACCGGTTCCTCGCGCCCGGCCGAGCCGCCCCAGGCGAGCGAGACGATCGCCGCGAGAGCGGAGAGGAAGCCGTCGCGCAGGGTGAGGGTGGTGGACCGGATGCTGCCACGCAGGCGGCGGTTCAGAACAATGTCCTGCAGGCCGAAGGCGCGGGGGGCTGTGCCCCAGCCCAGCGAGACGCCTGCGCGCAGGATGAGGCAGAGAATCGCGCCGCCGACGAACGGGCCTACCAACCTGTGCCACCAAGGCAGTTCGAACAGGCGGGAGGCGAGGCGGCCCGGAACGTTCCCGAAAGCCAGGAACTGACCGTACATGACCAGCGTATGGACGATGACGACCGCCGAGGCGACCAGCAGGCCGACCAGTCCGGCGAGCAGCCACAGATAAAGCGCGCCCCGTTTGGGACGGCTTATGACTTCTCCAGCTGGACGGACGACAGCACGCGACATCAAGGTCTGATGTTCTGAGGCCCACGGCAAGCGGGTCAAGCCTAACGCGCCCGGGTGGACAAAAATTCAGTATTCGGAGGTTCGAATGACGGGGTTGCGACAGTGCAAGCCTTGTGGATTGGGCCACACCGTCTCACTCTGCCTCAAAGGCAGTCAGCCGGAGGTCCAGATGCGCCGTCGTATTTCCATCACCGCGCTGGCTGGCGCGTGCCTCCTGCTGGCGACCGCTTGCGGCGGGGAAAATGATGCAAGCCCCAATATGAGTGGGGAAACGGCTGGTTCGTCGCGCATGTCCAACTCTGCCGAGCCCGGCGCATCCGAGATGAACCTGTCGCTTGGCTGCGATGGACCGTTCACGCCGGAAGCGACGCCCGCGACGCTGGCGAGCGTGTTCGGACGCGAGAATGTGATTCCGGAGACGGTGGACGGCCCGGAGGGCACGCAGATCAATGTGACGGCCATCTATCCGAAGGATCCGGCGCGGCGTGTGGAAGTCATCTTCCGCAACGAGGAAGAGCGCACCGGGCTGATGTCTGTGCTGATCACCAGCCCGACCTCGCTGTGGATCGGGCCGGGCGGAATGCGGATCGGCGACGGCGTGGACGCCATCGAGAAGATAAATGGCGGGCCGTTCCAGATCGCTGGGTTCCAGTGGGACTATGGCGGCTTCGTCACCGACTGGAAGGACGGCAAGCTGGGCGATGTCGGCGAATGTCTCGTGCAGGCGCGTCTGTCGCCCGAGGGCGAAAACGTTGCGCCGGAGATCACTGGCGATGGCGTGCAGCCGCTCTCGAATGATGCCGAGGTGCGCAAGGCAAGGCCGCGCGTGACAGAGATCGGCATCAGCTGGGCGCGGTAAGGTCTGCGCCGCGCCCGTGATTTGAACGCGCGCGGAACTGGTCTAGGCTGACGGCCAGTTCGATCCAATCGGGGGACGATCATGAGCGCATGGACACGCAGGCAGTTCGCAGCGGGCGCGGGCGGCGGGCTGCTGCTTGCGGGATGTGCGACGGGGGCGGTCGCGCCGCCAGCAGGGCCATTGCCGAAGCTCTATTATCTGGGCCAGGCAAAGCTGTTCTCGCTCGATGTCGAAAGTGGCGAGGTCGTCACGCTGGTGGACCAGTCGCCGGCGGATGGATCGCGGCCCACCGGCATCAATGACGGCATCGCCATTCATCCGGCGACGGGACAGATCTTCTGGACGAACATGGGCCGGCCCGCCGAGCGCGATGGCTACATCATGCGATGCGAGAAGGATGGGTCGGGTGTTGCGACGGTCGTGCCGCCGGGCGGGACCTTCACGCCGAAACAGCTGAAGCTGGATGCGCCTGGCGGCAAACTCTACTGGGCCGATCGCGAGGGCATGGCCATCCAGCGCTGCAACATCGACGGCTCGAACATCGAGACGCTGTTCGTCTCGGGGAGCCCGACAGTCGACGTGGATGATCACAGCCGCTGGTGCGTGGGCATGGCGCTCGATCCGGCGCGCGGTCATATCTACTGGACGCAGAAGGGCGGCGACAATGCCGGACAAGGCGTGATCCGGCGCATGGACATGAAGATGCCGGCGGGATCGACGCCGACCAACCGCCGCGACATGGTCACGCTGTTCTCGCGCCTGCCGGAGCCGATCGACCTCGACCTCGATCTTGCGACGCGCACGCTTTACTGGACGGATCGTGGCGACAACACGGTGTCGCGCGCGCCGCTGGACCCGCCGGCGGGCTTCAATCCTGCAACGCGGCTCGACCGGCAAATACTCGTACGCGGGCTCAACGAGGCGATCGGCGTGACGTTGGACCTGCCGCGCCAGCGGATGGCGTACACGTCACTGGGCGGGGACGTGGGAGTCTCCGCGATCGATGGCGCAGGCGCGCGCATATTGTCGACAAACGCGGGCATGCTGACCGGCGCAAGCTGGGGCTGACCCAACGGAGCCTGAGACACGGTGGCGCGGTAGTGGATCACTGGCGCGGGCGCTATGATCCTGATCAAAGCGTAGGACGTTTCGGGCGCCTATAATGGGTTTCCCGTCAGTTATAACGAAGATCGGCAAGCGCCTTCATGTCGTTGATTCCGGAAGATCTCAGGCCCCGGACATATGCCTCGCTTGAGCTGATACTCGACGTGCTGCACGCGGCGCGGACCTATGTGGATATCGATCTCGAAAGCCTGATGATCTATCTCTGCGTGGCGGAAGCCACGATGCGTCCCGTCCTGTCCGATCCTGAGTTTGTCAGGCAGATCGCGACGACGGAGACGGCCCCTGAAGATGTGCGTGGGTCGATCACCATGCTGCTGGTAGCGGACAGGCTGGACATGCCGCGCGAAACGGTGCGGCGGAAGGTGAAGAAGCTGATCCAGACGGGTCTGCTGTATGAAGATGCGAAAGGCCGCGTCCGCTCGACGCCGAACTTCAACGATCCGCGCGTGAACAACGCAGTGCATGCGGTGCAGGATGCGGTGGACCGCTATCTTACGCGGCTCTCGACCCACGGGGTGAACGGCTAGCCGTCCGGATTGTGCTTGTGCACGGTATGGGCCAAACAGGCTCTACCGCACGGACCCTTCTATCCGGAGACAGGCATGCGCACGCTTTCGATCGCTCACTCTTTTGTTCTTGGAATGGGCGTCGCCACGACGGCGCTTTGCGCCGCGCCCGCCATGGCGCAGCAGCCCGACGCCGGCCGCGCAGCGTTTCGCGCCATCTATGAGGAGATGGTGGAGATCGATTCATCGCCCACCACAGGCTCGTGCACCAAGGTTGTCCGCGCGGCGGAAACGCGGTTGAAGGCGGCGGGCTATGCTGACGCAGACCTGAAAGTCATCATCCCGCCGGGCAAACCGGACGACGGCAATCTCGTCGCCACGCTGCGCGCGCCAGAGGCCGCCAGGAAGGGCGTGCTGCTGATGGGGCATATCGATGTGGTCGATGCCCGCCGCGAGGACTGGGAGCGCGATCCGTTCACGCTGTTCGAGGAGAACGGCTTCTTCCTGGGACGCGGCACGGCCGACATGAAGGGACAGGCCTCCATCTGGCTCGACCTGATGCTTCGACTGAAGCAGGAAAGGACGTTCAAGCCGGGTCGCGATCTCGTCATGGCGCTGACCTGCGGCGAGGAGACGTCCAATCGCGTCAACGGCATCGACTACATTCTCACCAACCATCGCGATTTGTTCAATGTGGCGTTCGCGCTGAACGAGGGCGCGGGTGGGCTGCTGTCGGAGGATGGCAAGCCGCTGGTGATGCAGGTGCAGGCGGGCGAGAAGATCCACCAGGTCTACCAGCTTGAAGTCACCAATCCGGGCGGGCACTCCTCGCGGCCGCTGCCAGACAATGCGATCTACCAGTTGATGGCGGCGGCGGGCAAAGTCTCCAAGCTGTCCTTCCCGATCCAGGTGACGCCGGTGACGCGCGAGTATTTCCGTGTGACCGGTCCGCTGCTCGGCGGCGACGTCGGCAAGGCGATGACGGCGGTGGCGAAAAACCCGGAGGATCAGGCGGCGCTGGCCGTGCTGCAGGCCGATCCGAGCTACAATGCTTCGCTGCATACCACCTGCGTGGCGACGCAGCTTGAGGCGGGACATGCGCCGAACGCACTGCCGCAACGCGCCATCGCCACGCTGTCCTGCCGCGTGATGCAGGGCACGACGCCGGAGCAGGTGAAGGATGCGCTCGACAAGGCGATTGGCGATTCCAACGTGAAAGTCTCGATCGTGCGCCGCCGCGACGGGTCCTCGCCGCCGCCGCTGACGGATGAGATCATGGGGCCGATCAAGGCGCAGTCCGCGAAGATGTGGCCGGGCGTTCCGGTTGCGCCGGTGATGATCGCGGGCGCCACGGATGGCCGCTTCACGATGAATGCGGGTATCCCGACCTATGGCCTCAGCGGCATCTTCTCGCTGGGCGGCGAGATGAACGCACACGGCCTGAACGAGAAGGTGCGTGTGAAGTCGCTGTATGAAGGACGCGATTTTCTTGAGGGCGTGGTGCGGGCGTATCTGAAGTAAGGGCGGGCGCCTACTTCGCTTTCGCCTCCTGGATTCGTGCGCCCTGCAGGATGTTGTAGAGGGCATGGTTGCCTTCGTGGCAGGCGAATTCGTAGACCGGGCCGCTGGAGGTCGTGAACAGCATTTCGGCTTTCCAGGTCTGCGTATAGAAGCCCGGATCGTCGACCTCGAAGGCGTAGGTCAGTTCATCGGCGCCTGTGCGGGTGAAGCGCTCGGTGACGGTGGCTTGTTCAGACAGGAAGACCGGCTCGTAATCGCCGTGCCAGCGGTTCCAGTTCTTCGTCACGACAACCAGCGTGTCGCCATCCCAGCCCCCCACACTGTCGCCCAGCCACTGTCCCACCGCGGCGGGCTTGTGCTGCTGGCCGAGGCGAACGATGCGTGCATCGTGCATCATCTCGACGTCGATCATCACATGGTCGGGCGTCTGCACGATCTGGTACGTGTTATTGTAAATGTTGTTCAGCATGGGCGGGCCGCCTGAGCCGCGCGAGCCGACAAGGCAGCGGTCGGCCGGGTTCATGCCTTCGGGGCCGTCCTCATTGCGCGTGGCGTTGATGGCGGCGATGCGCGTCTTGCCTTCGGCGGAGATCGGCATCTTTCCATCGGCCGGCTCGGTGATCCAGGACGAGCGCGCCTTGCCGTGCACCACGCCGACTCTCATGCCGCGATCCAGCCAGAACGCGTTGTAGCCGCCGATGGCGCCGCCGGAGGAGGGCGCTCCGTCCTCAGGGTTGGTGCGGCTGTTGGCGGCGACTTCCTGCTGCTCGCGCGCGCCTTCCATGCGCGCAACCTGCTCGGGGTTCAGCACGAGGGGCAGGGACGGGTTCATGCGCTCCAGTGTGGTGATGCTTGAGTTGGTCCACATGCCCTGCAGATCCGGCTTGCCATCGGGCGTGCGCGGCGGCGCGTAGGCCTGGGCCAGCGCGGCGGGCGCACTCGCAAGGCCGAGCGCCATGCACAAGGTGATCAGGCCGACGCGTGTGAGTGACATGAGGAAATCTCCAGTCCCGGTATCTAAGAGGTAGACGCACGAATGTGATGAGGGAAGCCGGGACATGGCGCCTATAATTCGTTCAGCGCGACAGACGTGGTCGCCCTTCGTGCAAGTGCGCGCATGATTTGCGCAAATGGCCCCGAGGGAACGATGCGTACGCATTGCGATGGCGGGGCCTTGTGCAAGCGCGCACAAGCGATCACCACACGGCGTGCTGAAACGGGGTGTTGCGGGATGATCGACGCGAACGCCATGGCGCTCTGACTTCAAGCTGTCATAGTTCTCATACGCGATAGGGAAAATTCGCATCGGGCGGCTGCGTGCGCAGCTCCGCCCTGAAGCCCGTTGCGCATGCGGAATCGCGGCGCCTCACATTCCAACACCGTCATGTTTTTCGCTCGCGGAAACCGGGTTCGGCTTTCCCTGTGCAGGCCTGTGCGCCCTGATCGTCACAACAAGAAGAAGACGAGGACGGGAGGAAACGAAGGAGATCAGACAGACAATCGGGGACCATTATGAAAACCAGACTTCTTTACACGGGAATGATCAGGGCTGCGCTGGCGGGCGCCGTGCTGATGGGGGGATCCAGCGCATGGGCGCAGAGCGCGCCTGATACTTCGGCCGACGAACAGCCGACATCCAAGAGCGACATCATCATCATTACCGGCACGCGCACCGAAGGGCGCAGCGTCGCGGACTCACCCGTTCCAGTGGATGTGCTCACCGCTGAAGCGATCGAGGACATCTCCTTCACCGACACCAACGACATCATCAAGACACTGGTGCCGTCCTACACGATCGCACGTCAGCCGATCTCGGACGGCGCAACCTTCATCCGCCCGGCGGCGCTCCGCGGCCTGTCCTCGGACAAGACGCTTGTGTTGGTGAACTCCAAGCGGCGCCATCGCGCGGCGCTGGTATCCATTGGCGGTTCCGGCACCCAAGGCCCCGACATCGCGACTATCCCGGCATCCGCCCTCAAGTCGGTCGAAATCCTGCGGGATGGCGCGGCCGCGCAGTATGGCTCGGACGCAATCGCGGGCGTCATGAACTTCATCCTGAAAGACGCCCCATCCGGCGGCGAAATCCAGTTCCAGGCCGGCTCCTACTATGAGGACGATGGCGAGGACATGCTGGTCGCCGCCAATATCGGCCTCCCGCTCGGCGAAGACGGCTTCATCAACATCAGCGTCGAAGGCACCACGACCCAGCCAACCAACCGCGGCAGCGAGTGGCGGATCTATCGTGGCCAGGTCAATGGCGTGAACTGGGCGCAGGGCGGCTTCGACGTCGAGGCGTTCAAGACCGCGAACCCGCAATACGACTACCTGTTCGGGTCGGGCGAGGACTTCGACAGCGCAAACATCCAGATATGGGGACAGCCTGAATCGGAGGCTGTCCGCATGTTCGTCAATGCGGGCTACAACATCGGCGGCATGGAGCTGTACGGCTTTGCCAACTATTCGAACAGCCAGTCCGATGGCGACTTCAACTACCGGGCGCCAACCGCTGCGATCAACTCGGCCTTCATCCGCACGCAGGATGGCACGCCTTTCCGCTATCTCACGAACTATCCGGCGGGGCGCACGCCGCGCTTTGGCGGCAACGTTGTGGACTACTCGTTCACGGGCGGCGTCAAAGGGGAGTTCGCCGAGAACTTCACCTACGATTTCTCCGGCCGCTACGGGAAGGACACGATCTATTATACGCTCTGGAACACGGTGAACCCGTCGCTCGGCAACGTGTCGCCGACTTCGTTTCATCCCGGCGACCTGATCTCGGACGAACTCGCGTTCAACGCCGACTTTGTCTACTCGGTGCCCGTCGACTTCTTCTCCGGTCCGCTCGATATCGGCTTTGGCGCGGAATACCGCGACGAAGGCTATGAGATCGTGCCGGGCGAGGAGTCATCCTGGATCGCGG
>JAVBYB010000117.1 GCA_030824255.1 bacterium | reverse complement strand
CCCGCAAGCAGTGCGCGCGATAGCAGGCCATAGTCGCGGCGGACCCGCTCGTCTGATGCAAGGTCCGTGTTCCTCACCAGCGCGCCGATACGAAGGCCGCCTTCGGCAGTCGCTTCGATGCGATCGAGCGAAAGGCTGTTCACGTCGATCAGATGTGTGGGCGTCTCAATCTCAAGTTTCATCAGGTCGAGAAGGTTTGTTCCGCCTGCGATGAATTTTGCGCCGGGGTTACTGGCCGCTGCCGACGCTGCCTCGGCTGGGGTGGTTGCCCGCGTGTAGGAAAAGCTTCTCATGCCTGGCCTCCCGCGACTTCTGTCATCGCGTCGATGATGTTGGGATAGGCGGCGCAGCGGCAGATGTTGCCACTCATCCTCTCGCGCAATTCCGTCGGCGTAACCTGTGGGCGCGCCATTAGATCGGTGCTAACATGGCTGGGGATGCCGGCCTTGATCTCGTCGATCACTGCGACCGCCGAGCAGATCTGCCCGGGTGTGCAGTAACCACACTGATAGCCGTCATGCTTGACGAAGGCGGCCTGCATCGGGTGAAGGCTTTTCACCGTGCCCAGCCCTTCAATCGTCGTAATCGCATCGCCCTCGTGCATGACGGCGAGCGACAGGCACGAATTTATTCGTCGCCCATCCACGATGACCGTGCATGCCCCGCACTGCCCATGATCGCACCCCTTTTTGCTGCCGGTAAGATGGAGATGCTCGCGCAGCGCATCGAGCAGCGTCGTGCGCGTGTCGATTTCAAGTGATTTGGTCGCGCCATTCACTGTGAAGGCGACCCTCGCCATCACGGGGGCGCCTGTTGTCGCCACCTGCTGCCCATGCGCCACGCCGGTCGTGGTCGTAACGGTCGCCGCAACAGCGCCGACGACCAGCACCTCGCGTCGGGATATGTCGAAGTCGCTCGGCTTGCTCATATGGGCCTCCGGTCGGGCTTTGCTAGATTGAAAGGGAGCAGGGAGATCACGTTAGTCAGCACCTGGGCTCTCCATGACGAGCCGGAAGCCGATGCTGATACCGCGGTAGTCTGGCGCGTAGTCTCGCCTGAACGCCGAACGCCAGCTGGTCGATGTTGCGTGCCAGCTCCCGCCCCGGACAACGCGTTCAGTTCCGGTAGCCGGCCCTTTGGGATCTACTTGCGCAGCGGCGCCGTAATACGTGGGCGAGTACCAATCATTGACCCACTCCCAGGCATTCCCGTGGACATCATAAAGTCCCCACGGGTTCGCCTCCTTCTGTCCGACAGGGTGACTGCCCCCGCTGGAAAAGTCTTCCCCATGCCAGGCATAACGACCCAGATCGGCAACACGCGAGCCGAAGGAGTAAGCAGTGGTGGTTCCGGCACGCGCAGCATATTCCCACTCTGCCTCCGTCGGCAGGCGGTATCGGGTATGTCCCTCGAGCGCGTTGAGCCGGGAAATGAACTCTTGCGCGTCGTTCCAGGATACGGTCGCCGGGTGATCAGGCCGCGTGATACGCGCCGCCATCCCAGGCAAGTTGTAGTAAGGGTTGGAGCGATCGCGCGTGTAAGGGTTGCTGCCGATCACGGCTTCCCACTGCGCTTGCGTCACCTCGTATCGACCGATCGAGAAGGGCTTGCTGATCGTGACCTGATGCTGCGGCTTTTCGAAATCCTGTGCATCTGGATCGGAACTGGACGAGCCCATGAGAAAACTGCCGGCCGGGATTTCGATGAACTCAATGTCGATGGCTCTCGCTTTTGCTGTAGCTTGCTCCACGTGCTCCATGGGCGCACCCACTGCGGTCGCTGGCTGGTAGACGTCACACCCGGCGAAGGCGATCAGAGCGAATGCCTGAGCCACACGAGAGGGGCGAGGTAGCCGGCTGATCTCAATTTTACGCACTACGACCGACATGCCGTCGCGCCTCCGCTATACTGTTGGTCAGACACAGCTTCCATCCACGTGACAGCTACGCCATCGAGCCGCTCGGCGATCGCGACATGCATCATGGGTGTTTCAGCCGTCGCACCGTGCCAATGTCGCGCATTCGGAGGTATGACGACGACATCACCGGGTCGAATGGTTTCAACGGGCCCGCCCTCCTCCTGAACCCATCCACATCCCTCTGTAACGACGAGCGTTTGCCCGAGCGGGTGTGTATGCCAGTTGGTACGCGCGCCCGGTGTGAAGCTTACGACGCCTCCTCCGACCCGGGCCGGAGCTTCGCGTTGAAAACGGGATTCCACTTTCATCGCGCCCGTGAAGTTCTCGGATGGAGCCGGGCTGCTTTCGACATAACGCTGAACCGTCAACCGAGGCTCAGCGCGAGCCGGCGCGGCACCAGCCGAAACCTGGGAGCTGCGCTGGTCGAGCACAGTCTTCAGGACCGTCACAGCCGACATTGCGCGCGGCCATCCGGCGTAGAAGGCGAGGTGTGTGACGACCTCGGAGACAGCCTCGGGTGTGAGACCATTGTCGAACCCGCGGTTGAGATGAAAAGGCAGTTGCTCGCCTTGGCCCGCTGCGATAAGCGCCGAAATAGTCACCAGGCTCCTGTCGCGCGGTAATAAGTCATCACGCCGCCAGAGATCGCCGAAGAGCACGTCATTCGTGTATGTGGCCAGCCCGGGAGCGCTCGCACCCAGTTGGCTATCGACCGAAGCCGCGCGCTCATCTTCGCCAGCCAAAGGCGCAAGAGTCTGTACAGCGCCGGACAAAGATGCTGTGTCGATGCCGCGCTGTTCGAAGACATCCTTGGCGACACTCACGGCAGACATCGCCCGGGGCCAGCCCGCATAGAACGCCAGGTGGGTGATAATGCCGGTAAGCTCCGCAGGCTTTACGCCGTTGTCGATTGCGCGATTGAAATGACCTGTCATCTGCGCGGTATGCCCGCCTGCGATCAAAGCGCTGACGGTTACAATGCTTCGATCACGCGGCGACAGACCCGGTCGTTTCCACACATCGCCGAACAATACCGCATCAGTGTAGTCTGCGAGCGCTGGTGTAATCGCGCGTACATCGGGGGGCGCCATGCGCGCAGGAGCCGCTTCCTGTGCATGGGCGCAGGCGCTCATTGAGGCGGCGGCGATGGAGGCTTTGAGAAGTCGCACGCGTGATCTCCTGCGGCTCGAGACGATAAAGTTAGGGCGCACGCCCCGGATGATTAGCAGCGCACGGCGAATGAGGTTATGCGCGGGGTTCATGAGTGGGGCTTCGAATGAGGAGAAATGCGCAAGCAACGCTACCGACGCTGGCCGCGCCTATCACCCAGGCCATTGGCATAGGTGTGCCGTCGGCCAACGCCCCAACGAGCGCCGAGCCAACGATGCCGGCTCCATACTGAAGAGCCCCGACGAGGGCTGAAACTGTCCCTGCCCTGTCCGGAAAACTCGCCATCGCGCCTGATATCGAGTTCGCCACGATGAGCCCGGTCATTCCAACGAAGACGAAAAGCGGGATCGCAACTCCAGCTAGCCCACCGAACCCGGCAAGGGAATCAAAGATCAATAGCACTGCAGCAATCGCTGCCCCGCCTGTTCCAATGCGCATGAGCCGCACGCCGCCTACGCGCACCACGAGGCGTGCGTTCAGCAGGTTTGTCGCCATGATGCCGAGGATGCCTGCGCCGAACAACAATCCGTAGAACTGGGCCGGCACGTGATAGAAGCTGATGTACGCGAAGGGCGTTCCTGCGATATAGGCGAACATCCCTGCGTAGAAGAATGCGCCGGCCCCGATGAAGCCGAGTATGCGAGGCTGGCGTAGGAGGCGTAAATACTCGCCGAGCGCCCCGCTAAGAGGCTCGTGGTTGCGGCGCTCCGCAGGAAGCGTTTCCGGTATCGTCAGGACGGCTATCAGCGTCAGCGCGCCGATTGCGACCAGCGTCCAGAAGATCGCCTGCCAGGATCCGAAGTTGAGAATCTGTCCACCTACAAACGGCCCCAGAAGCGGCGCGATAGCCATGACCGTCATGAGGGTCGACATCATTTGTGCCGCGCGCTCACCGGAATAGAGATCGCGAACCATCGCTCGGCCCAACACGACGCCGGCGCAGGCGCCGGAGGCCTGGACAATGCGCCAGCCGATGACTTCGATCGCGCTTGTCGACAAAGCACATCCCGCCGATCCGATGGCAAAAAGCACAAGCCCTATGACAATCGGCATGCGCCGCCCGAAGCGGTCGCCGATCGGGCCCCAGAGGAGCTGTCCGAGGCTGAAGCCTGCGAGGTAGCTGGAGATTGTCACTTCCATCGACCCGGCTCCGGCATGGAGAGCGGTGGTCATGGCTGGGAGCGCGGGCAGATAGAGGTCTGTCGAGATCGACGCGAACCCCATGAGCGCGCTCAAGACCGCGAGCACCCAAGGCGTGCGCAGTCGTTTTTCGCGGTCGACTGTCTCGGACAGTGAGGGCTGCAGGATCATGACGGCTGTCTCCTGATCGCCGCGGCACCCATGCCGACGATCGTTGAGCCGATAACTAAGGGGTAGGCCGCCTAGCGATTAGGCGTTAAGATCGGCATGTACCTATGTTGGGGCTTCATCAATGGATCGAGACGAACTTGGCGATCTTGCCGCGTTCATGCGGGTGGCGGAGGAGCGCTCGTTCACGCGTGCGGCTGCCAAAATGGGCACGTCCCAGTCAGCCCTTAGTCACACGATCAAACGTCTTGAAGCCAGACTTGGCGTTCGACTGCTGATGCGGACGACCCGAAGTGTTGCTCCTACCGACGCCGGCGAAAGGCTACTCGAGACGCTGCGCCCTGCCCTTGACGACATTGACGCGCGCCTCGCGTCTATCGGCGAGCTGCGGGAAAAACCTGGCGGAGTGATTCGGATTACGACACCTCAACACGCAGCCGAAACCGTGCTGTGGCCGGCGATCGCCAAGCTTGCCGCCGACTACCCTGACATCAAGATCGAGCTGTCCATCAACTCCGCGCTTGTCGACATTGTCGAGCAGCGCTTCGATGCGGGGGTGCGGCTGGGGGAACAAGTTGCGAAGGACATGATCGCGACGAGCATCGGCCCCCAACTTCGGATGATCGCAGCCGCGGCGCCTTCCTATTTCGCGAAGAGACCAAAGCCCAAGACGCCGCATGATTTAACCGCGCATCAGTGTATCAACCTGCGAATGGCGACCATCGGTGGTCTCTATGCGTGGGAGTTTGAAAAGGACGGCCGGGAACTCAATGTTCGCGTCGACGGGCAGTTCGTGTTCAACGAGGTGCGGATGATCAAGTGCGCTGCAGTCGCCGGGTTCGGGATCGCCTACCTTCCTGAAGATCACATGAAGCCGCTGATAGCCTCAGGCGAGTTGGTGCGCGTGCTCAGCGACTGGAGCCCGCCCTTCGACGGCTACCACCTCTATTACCCGAGCCGCCGTCAGCATTCTCCAGCATTTACGCTCCTGCTCGACTATCTGAACCCAAAACGGCGGCGGTAGCGCGCCATTCTGTTTCATGAATTACCGACATAGGCTCTTGCCTGTTTCAACGGCTAATCGGGCGGAGGATCGAGCCTACATTCCTTCAGGCCAGTCGCAGATGGGTCGTGTGACCCTCGCCGCCTGAAAGGAACAAACATGAGCAGGTCTGTTGAAGGCGAAGTCATTGTCGTCATAGGCGCGGGCTCGATCGGCCAAGCAATCGCCCGCCGGGTCAGCACGGGCAAGCACGTCCTTCTAGCTGATCTGCGCAAGGAGAGCGCAGACGCGGCCGCTCTCGTCCTCCATAACGCCGGATTTGCCGTGAGCACTGCGACGGTTGACGTATCGTCGCGACCGTCGGTTCATGCCCTTGTCGAGACAGCCACCGCGCTCGGAACAATTACAGGCGTTATCCACGCAGCCGGCGTCTCTCCTTCGCAAGCTTCACCCGCAACAATTCTCTCGGTTGACCTCTATGGCACTGCGTTGGTGCTGGAGGAGTTTGGCGCCGTCATCGGCAAGGGTGGATCCGGCGTCGTCATCGCCTCCCAATCCGGCCACCGTCTGGGGGCGTTGACTGCGGAAGAAAACAAACAGCTCGCGACCACGCCCGCTGACGATCTGTTGAAACTTCCCATGCTTCAGCCGGATCAGGTGAACGAGTCCCTTCACGCCTATCAGATTTCAAAGCGCGCGAACTCTCTGCGTGTCATGGCCGAAGCCGTGAAATGGGGAAAGCGCGGCGCAAGGATCAACACGATCAGCCCTGGCATCGTGATCACGCCGCTGGCCAACGACGAACTGAGCGGACCGCGCGGCGACGGCTATCGCCGGATGATCGAGCTTTCTCCAGTCGGCCGCGCGGCAACGCCGGATGAAGTCGGCAATGTCGGCGCGCTTTTGATGGGACCTGATGGCGCCTTCATCACGGGGAGCGACTTCCTCATGGATGGCGGCGTCACAGCTTCCTACTGGTACGGCGAACTCGCGCCAAAGTAACTCAACCTTCACCTAAGCAGCTTCGCCCGTAATCAAAATCCAGTAACAAGAAAAGTGTATCCACATTGGCCCATGACGTGGTCGTAGTTATCGGCGCTGGCGGCATTGGCGCCGCCATCGCGCGCCGGCAAGGTTTCGGCAGGACAATCCTGCTGGCTGACTGGAACGAGAAGACACTCGCAGCCGCTGCAGCGGACCTCACAAACGCCAGCTATGAAGTCGCAACTCATCGTGTTGACGTCTCGTCCCGCGAATCCGTGCGCTCGCTTGCGGACGCCGCTACAGACCTCGGCCGTGTCATCCAGGTGATCAACACAGCGGGCCTATCGCCAAACATGGCGACGCCGGAGCGCGTTCTAGCTATCGATCTCTATGGATCGGCTGTGGTGTTCGAAGAATTCGAGCGCGTCATTGCACCCGGCGGCGCTGGCCTGATCATCTCAAGCATGGCGGGCTACATGCTGCCCGCGCTGCCGCCCGAACAGGACCATGCCTTGGCATTCACGCCAGCTGACGACCTGCTGGCGCTACCTTTCTTGTCAGCGGCTGCGGTGCCGAACTCAATGATCGCCTACATGATGGCCAAGCGCGCGAACTCACTCCGCGTTCAAGCGGCAGCTGTAAGCTGGGGTGCGAAGGGCGCCCGTGTCAATTCGATCAGCCCGGGGATCATAGCGACGCCGCTTTCGCAGCATGAGCTGAACTCGCCGATCGGCGACGGCTACAGGGCGATGATCACGGCCTCACCGGCTGGACGTATGGCGCCGCCCGACGAGATTGCGATTGCTGCAAACTATCTGCTTGGACCGGACGCGGGCTTCATTACGGGCAGCGACCTGCTGATCGATGGCGGCGTGATCGCCGCGATGCGCGCCGGCAAATTGCCGTCGCCAGGTTGACGGTCACGATACACACAAAGGAAGAGAGCCGTGAAAATTGGAATTATTGGCGCAGGCTGGCTCGGCGGGACCGTGGGCGAGGCATGGGTGGCCGCAGGTCATGACGTGATGTTTTCTGCGCGTGATCTCGCAAAGCAGGAGCAGCGCGCGAAACGGCTTGGCCCTCACGCCTTTGCCGGCACCGTACAGGAAGCGGCGTCGTTTGGAGATGTCGCACTGATTGCGGTGCCCTACTCCACGCTCCCGAAGCTCGCTGAGACGTTGTGTGTCGCGCTCAAGGGAAAGCTCCTCATTGATGCGTGCAACCCCTACATCCCCGACCCCGAGGCATTCCGTCGTGACATCGAAGCAGAAGGTGTCGCCCAGGCGACGGCTCGCATGTTTCCCTCATCACGCGTTGTTCGCGCCTTCAGTGCAGTCGACGCCACGGATATCGAAGCCTCGGCGGCGGGCCGTGGCGCCAAACTCGGCGTGCCGGTGGCGAGCGACGATCCGGCAGCGCTTGCCGATGTCGAGGCGCTCGTGCGTGACGCCGGCTGCGAGCCTGTGAAAGTTGGAGATCTCGCCGCAGCCCGCAAGTTTCAGCGGGGTGGGCCGGGGTTCCGCGCCAATACCAACGCAACTGATCTGCGGGATCGGCTTGGTCTGAATTGACCGGGTCGGACTGCGTCGTGACGTCCTGAACTGTTCAGGAGAAGCACAAACTTTGAGGAGACCCCGATGCTGGGAACAATGCTCTACGGACCTGGGGATGTTCGATCTCAGGATGTACCCGAACCCAAGATCCTCTTGCCCACAGACGCCATCATCCGGCTGTCCGCCACCTGCATTTGTGGGTCGGATCTGTGGCCGTTCCGCGGTCTAAACGATGTCAGCGCACCCATGGCCATGGGCCATGAATACTGCGGCATCGTTGTCGAAGTCGGTAGCGCCGTCACTTCGGTGAAGCCAGGTCAGTTTGTCGTCGGCTCATTCTGCCTCTCCGACAACACGTGTCCGCACTGCAAGTTCGGATTTCAGTCCTCCTGTGAGCAGCGCGAGTTCATGACCGGCGCACAGGCGGCCTTTGCACGCGTCCCATTGGCTGATGGAACACTGATCGCCACGGCAGAGATTCCACCGGACGACCTGATCCCCAGCCTACTCGCCGCCTCCGATGTTCTTGGCACTGGCTGGTACGCAGCTGACGCGGCGCGCGTGCAACCTGGTTCGACGGTCGTGGTCGTGGGCGATGGCGCAGTCGGCCTGATGGGCGTACTGGCGGCCAAGCAGATGGGTGCGGGGCGGATCATCGCCATGAGCCGTCACAAGTCCCGCCAGGATCTGGCCCTCGAATACGGCGCGACCGACATCATCTCCGAACGTGGCGATGCAGGCGTTGCCCGGATCAGGGAGTTGACCCGCAACATTGGAGCCGATGCCGTTCTCGAGTGCGTCGGGACGCAGGAGTCGATGAAACAGGCGATCAACGTCGCTCGCCCTGGATCCATGATCGGCTATGTCGGAGTGCCGCACGGTGTCGAACTCGACGGGCAAGCTTTGTTCTTCTCGCAAACCGGCATGATGGGCGGCCCCGCCCCCGTTCGCCGCTTCCTACCTCATCTGATGGACCTGATCCTCAAACGTGAGATCAATCCGGGCAAGGTCTTCGACCTGTCGCTCCCGCTTGCCGACGCCGCCGAGGGCTACCGCGCTATGGACGAGCGGCGCGCCATTAAGACCCTTCTGCTTACTTGATGCGTCGCCCAGAGCTCGGATTCGTCGTTGCATGGCAGGACTGGGCCAAGAGCGGACTCACGCGAAACATGGGCGAATGACTGAGGAAGGCCTTCACCCTTGGAACAGGCTTGCTGCGATCTCACTGCCGATAACATTGGCTGCTGCCCGCAACGGCGTGTCAGCTAGGTGGGCGTATCGCTGCGTTGTAGAGGCCTGACTATGACCCAGTATCCCGCCAATAAGAGGCAGACCAACACCTCCGCTTGCACCAAAGCTCGCAAAGGTGTGGCGAAGATCATGAATACGCACATCGGAAATTCCCGCCTGCTTGCGCACCTTCTCCCACTCCTTCCCGAGACCATCGAAAGAGCCCTCGCCCTTCTGGCCAGGAAAGACCCACGCTTGATTTCCAGACGTCCATCGACGTTGTTCTTCAAGTATCAGGAGGGCAGCGCGCGCCAGCGGGATGATCTTCGCGCCGGTCTTGCTTGTTTCTTTGCGCAGCATCCCGAACCGGAAATCCACCTCCGACCATTTCAGCCCTTCGATCTCGCTCCGGCGAGCGCCTGTCAGGATCAAAAGCTTGATAATGATAGCCGCCGTGGCGGCAGTCTCTGAAGCTGCATCACGGTCAAGCACATTCCCCAGCCTGCGGACTTCCTCCGGCGAAAGATAGCGGTGCCGCCGTCCCGATGCCGGCAATCTAATGCCCAAGGCGGGATTGCGCTCAATGAAGCCGTTGTCGACCGCGTAGGAAAGGATCGACGAGAACAACCGTACCGCGCGAACGGCGGTTCCCTGCCCGCCGGTGACTTTTATGAGGCCGCGCTTGCGTCCTTTCCGATTCACCTTCGTTTCGCCCGTAGCGATCTGCGTCCGGAGACGCTGGATGTCCCCCTTGATGAGGCTGTCGACAGTCCGTGAACCGAGGAGCCGGCGAATGTGGTGGTTCGCGAGCGCGATCTCGTTGTTGACGTTTACCTGCTTGCGGGGTGCACCGGTCCGACGATTGATAAGGGCGCCATCCTTCGACCAGGTATCGATGA
>JAVBYB010000052.1 GCA_030824255.1 bacterium | reverse complement strand
CAAGCCGCAGTGCGGGCCGTTGGTGATGACGATGGACTGCGTGCCGGCGGGATTTTCCGTGCGGGTCTTCTCGAAGAAGGCGGCGCCGGAGGGAGCCGAGATGTCGTACGCGGCTTCGGCCCAGAGGCCGGGAATTTTGATCATGTCGGCATTGGTGACGCGGTCTTCGGCCCAGGCGGGGTGTGCGGGGCCGCGCTGGAGGTATTCCTCGATCTCGGTGTCGGGCGCGCCGGCGGCTCTGGCGAGATCGATCATCGGCAGGTGCATGCGGGCGTTGTTGAAGACTTCGGTTTCGACGCCTTCACGCGCTGGCCACTGGAATGTAGCGGTCTGTTGCGTGCGCTCCGCGTCCGTGAGGCCGGCAGGAAGTTGCGGCCAGTCGATGGGCATCGCGCCGAAGAAGTAATCCGCCCAGCCCATCTGCCAGACGCCGCCGCGCCAGAAATTTCCGCCTTCCCTGTGCGGACCTGCTTCCGCGATGCCGACGCCCGAGGAGCCGACGATCATGGCCTTGTGTGCAGGGTGACCCAGAGATGCGAGCTTGAGCTGGTTCTCGGCGGAGGAGGAGCAGCCATAGGTGGCGATGGCGCCGTTGGACCAGCCTTGCTGCGTGATCCAGTCGAGCGTGTCCCATCCATCTTCGTCGGCGCGGCCAAGCATTCGCATCTCACCCTCGGAGAGATAGGCGCCGCGCTCATGCTGTTCGACGACGGCATAGCCTGCGCCAAGCAGCTTTTCCCAGAAGGGGCGCATCTCTGTTTTGTAGGGCGTGCGGACGAGGACGACGGGGAACTGGCCGTCGGCCTGCGGGAGCCAGACGGAGGTGCGGAGGCGGACGCCATCGCGCATGGCGGCTTGCAGGTCTGGCATGGTGACGGCGCCCGCGGGGAGCTGGAATTCGCGGCGGACAGGCGGCGCTTCGGCCACGGGTGATGCAGATTGGGGCGTGCAGGCTGCGAGCATGAGCGTCGTGAGTGCGGATGCGAAGGCAAGGCGGGAAGATGAGCGGGTCACGGCGGCTCCGTAAGAAGGGCGTGATCAGTCTTGCGATGGGCTGTGGAACGCGTCCAGCTTGACGGGTGGGGGTTCGGGAAAGATTCGAGCCATGCTAGCAGGTTGGGCATGATGACACGCGCTTTCTTCCTCGTTGTGGCGGCGGCTGTTCTGTGTGCGCCCGGAGCCGTGCCGCAGAATCAGGTTCCACGCACGGCTGTGTGCACGGCGGATAATTCCGAGCGCACAAGCGTTGCGGCGGTGGCGGCCGATCCCAGAGGCTGGATGGGCAAGTGTGTTGTGGTCGAGGGGCTCTATTCCAATGAGCGCGTGTTCGAGGATGTCGATGCCATCTATGGCGTGACCGATCATTCCATTGGCGGGTTTGTCGATGGGCTGGGCGCCGTTGCGGGGGCGTTGCGCGGGGAGTTTGTCGGGCGTGTATCCGATTGCGCGACTGCGGAGGAGACGCTGCTGACGGCGCAGCTGCGCGCGCCAGGGATCAGCCTGCATGAGCGCGTGCTGGGATGTACGCGGGATGTGGGGCCATTCCTGATGTTCATGAGCACGGGCGCGCTGGAGCCTTCCGGGCTCAAGCGCCGGCTGCCGGGGGGCAAGGGCGGCGATCTGGTCGTCGCGCCGGCGGACTGGGAGCATCGCGCGACGGTCGCGCAGAAGGCCGGTGTGTTCGCTTTCGCGCTGCGTGGCGATAATGTGGAGGGTGTCGCGCGTATCCTGCTGGATCGCTATCGGGCGGATCAGCTACTCGCGGACAAGGGATCGGCGCTGGCAAAGCTGAAGGGGGTGAGCGGTGATCCCGTGATCTTCATGCAGCGCGGGCCTGGTGATGATGAAGCAGCGGGGGAAGCCTGCTGGTGCCTGACGCGCGACTGCGCGAAGGTGTGGCCGATCGACAGCCGCGACGCGGACAATCAGGGCTCGCGGCCCTATGCGTGCCTGCGGATCGAGGGCGTGAAGCGTGAGGGGGCGTGGCGCTATCGCCACGATGCCTCACACGATCTCAACGGGCTTGGCGAGCCCTAGACAACAAAAGGCGGCTGCGCGCCTGCGCAACCGCCTTTCATTTCATGTCCGGGGCGCAGCCTAGAAGTGGTGCATCACGAACATGCCGAGGACGCCGCCATCGCCGGAATCCCCGCCGGACATGAAGCTGTACTCGAAGCGGTAATCCCACGGGCCCGAGCGAAGGCCCGCACCGACGCCGAACGTAGGGCCGTTGATGTCGAGGTCTTCATAATCGAAGCCCAGATATTCGCGCGACACCTTGGCGGTGACATAGCCAGCCTTGCCCATGATGTAACCGTTGCCGTTCAGCGGCATGGAAACGACGAGGTGAGCGCCGACAGGCGTCTCGATGCCGATCTCGCCATCGGCGCCGCCGCCGGACGTCGTGAACTGCGAGCGGGCGCCGCCGATGCCGGCTTCAACTTCCACAGCAAAGTTCTCGTTGAAGGCATAGCCGAGGCGGCCCATGAAAGCGCCGGGTGAGGGCTGGTCTTCAAAGACGATCGGCATGCCGCCAGCAGCGGCGTCGCGATCCAGGAAATAGAGGTTGATGCCGCCGCCGGCGTAGAAGCCAGACGCATGCGGTTTTTCAGGCTCGACCGGCGCAGGAGCCGGAGCGGGCGCGTCCTGCGCGAAGGCGGGTGCAGCCGCAACCCCGCCGATCGCTGTCGCGACGGCGAGCAAGGATATCAGTTTCATTGAGTCCCCTCCCGGTAGGCGCCGGTTGATCCGGCGCTCCGGGAATCGCTAGCGGAATTCGGCGGCAGTTTGCAACGGGATCAGAGACCGTAGGCCTTCGCCATGTCCGGATCCTTCGCTGCAACCTGCCTCGCGAGATCGACGATGACCTTGGCCTGTTTCCAGGTGGCGTCGTCCTGCATCTTGCCGTCAAGCATCACGACGCCGGTGCCGTTGGGCATGGCTTCGAGGATGCGGAGCGCGAACTTCACTTCGCCTGCCTCGGGCGAGAAGACGCGTTTGGCGATGTCGATCTGGCCGGGGTGCAGCGACCATGCGCCGGCGCAGCCCATGAGGTAGGCGTTCTTGAACTGCTGTTCGCAGGCGGCGAGGTCTGCGATGTCGCCGAAGGGGCCGTAGAACGGCTTGATACCGGCCTGCACGCACGCATCGACCATCTTGCCGAGCGTGTAGTGCCACGGGTCCTGCTGGGCGGCAGCGCGCGGGGTGGCGGCGTCCGCGTGCGGGTCTTCAATCACCTTGTACATCGGGTGGCCGCCGCCGACGCGGGTGGTCTTCATCGCACGGTTGGCGGCGAGATCGGCCGGGCCGAGGCTGATGCCCTGCATGCGCGGGGAAGCGAGGCAGATGTCCTCGACGAGAGCGACGCCCTGACCGGTTTCGAGGATGGCGTGGAAGAGGATGGGGCGGCTGATGCCTGCTTTCGCTTCAAGCTGGGCGACGAGCTGGTCGGCATAGTGGATGTCCCACGGGCCTTCGACCTTGGGCAGCATGATGACGTCGAACACGTTGCCGGCCTTGGTAACGATCTCGGTGACGTCGTCGAGGAACCACGGCGAGTTGAGCGGATTGACGCGCGTCCACAGGCCCGTGCCCTGGCCCTTCCAGTCGAGCATGTTCGCCATCTCGATAGCGCCGGCGCGGGCAGCGTCCTTCGCATCGGAAGGAATAGCGTCCTCGAGATTGGCGAGAATGACGTCGACCTTTGCGGCCATGTCGGGCGTCTTGGAACGGACTTTCTCGTTGTGGCCCGGGACGAAGTGAATCATGCGCTCAAGACGAACCGGAAGCTCGCGGGCAGGTTCAGGCGCGCCGATGGCAAGCGGCTTGAAGAACTGGCGAGGGGTGCGTGTGCTCATGGTATCGTCCCGGTCTTCCTGCCCTTCTGGGGCGTGTGCTGCAGTGCAGAAACACCGGACGGGGGCGCAGGGCAAGGGGGTGCTGCCACGGCGTCGCGCGAAACTAAAAGCCCGCGCAGATCGATGCGCGGGCTTTGGGTCTGGGTGCTCGCCGCTGCGTATTGGTTGCCGGGTGGGACTGCCCGGCTGTCCGGAGATCAGGCGGCGCCGGGCGCCGTTTCGCGGATCCATTCAGCGAGCTTGGCTTTGGTCATGGCGCCGGTCTTCATCGAGAGCAGCTTGCCGTTCTCGAAAATCAGCAGGGTGGGCAGGCCACGCACGCCGAACTTGCCGGGCGTCATCGGGTTCTCGTCCGCGTTGAACTTCACCAGCTTCGCCTTGCCTTCAAGCTCTCCGGCGAGCTGTTCGAAGGCGGGCATCATCTGTTTGCACGAGCCGCACCATTCGGCCCAGAGATCCACCACGACGGGGCCGCTGGCGCCGAGCACTTCGGCGTCGAAATTGTCGTCGGTTACTTCTTGAAGCGCCATCGTGCGGGTTCCTGCTGACGTGTGTTGTGAATGTGGCTCAGGCCACCGACGGAGCGGCTTCCTTCAGCCACTCCACCATGCGTGTCTTGTTCATGGCGCCGAGGTGCGTGGCGGAGACCTTGCCATTCTCGAAAATCATGAACGTGGGCAAGCCGCGCACGCCAAAACGGCCGGCGGTCATCGGGTTGTCGTCGATGTTGATCTTCACGACCTTCACCTTGTCGCCCAACTCGTCGGCGAGTGCTTCGAAGTGAGCGGACACCTGTTTGCACGGGCCGCACCATTCGGCCCAGAAATCCACCACGACGGGCGTTCCGGCAGCAAGCACTTCAGAGTCGAAGCTGTCATCGGTGATCGAGGCGACGGTCATTTGGGCGGTTCCTTCGAAGTCTTCGGCCTCTGAGGTAGGCGCGGCGACACCCCAATCAACAGAGCGCCGCTAAACGGACGGTTCACGACTGGATGAGGTCGAGGGCCTTATCAAGCGCAGAGGGGGGTATTTCCATGAGCTGGGGGCCATCTGTCCATACCAGCAGGCACCGGATGGGACGATTCGGCCAGCGCTGTGACAACACGGCCCGATATGCCGCCATCTGGGCAATGTAGGCATCGCCGACGCCAGCAAGCGTCGCGGGCGCGGGGCGGTCGGTCTTGTAGTCGACGACCAGGATTTCGGAATCTGTGATGACCAGACGGTCGATGCGGCCATTGATCGTGTCGGAGCCCAGCTGGCCGATAACGGGTGCCTCCGCCCGACCGCCAGGCGCGAAGACGCCGGCGAACTGCTTGTCCTCCAGCACGCCCATGGCGGCGGCGAGCATCTCATGGCGCGCGTCGGGGGTTAGATCGGGCTGCCGCTTGAGAAACTCCTCGGCCGCCTTGCGACGGGATTTGACGGGCAGGTCCGGCAGCACTTCGAACAGGAGGTGGATGAGGGAGCCGCGGCGCAGACGCTCAGCGCGCCCGGCGCCGAATGGAGAGATGACAGGCGGCTCCGCGCTGGTGGTCAGGCGCGAGGGAGAGAGGACGCGGGTGGCGGCTTCCAGCGGCGCGGGGCGCGAAAGCCATGAGGGCGGTTGCGCAAGCGTGAGCGTTGGCGTCTCCGCGTTGCCGAGCACAGTTGGCTGGAGACCGAGACGGAAGATTGTGCGGTCGGCTTGTTCGAGTTGTTCGGCGCGACCGCTTTCGGCAAGGCGAACCATGGCGCCCTGGCAGGCGCGATACCATGACGTCTCTGCGAAGCCTGCGCCCTTCGGATGGCCGGCGAACGCGCCGCAGACGATGAGGCGATCCTGTGCGCGCGTGAGGGCGACATAGAGCAGGCGGCGGTGTTCGCGCAGGGAGCGCGCTTCCTCGAGATCGCGGAGGTCTGCGCTGAGGGCGATGTCGTTCGCGGATGGGCCGGCCCAGACCGGTGCGCCGTCTTCGGTGATGAACAGGCCGTCGCGGTCGGCGCGATGTGCGGACGTCGTGTCGGGCAGGATGACGATGGAGGATTCGAGTCCCTTGGCGCCGTGTACCGTCATGACACGTACCTCGTCCTGCGGGCCGGACAGCTCGCGCTTAACCTCGCCGCCACGACGCTCGATGGCGTCGAGAAAGAGTTGCAGGCTCGGCGGTTGGTCAGCGTCGAAGGCGGCGGCGCGATCGATGATGGCGGTGACGGGCTCGCGTGCAGGGCTGCCGAAGCGGGAGAGGACAAGCTCCCAGCCGGGGCGGGGCAGGCCCTGGCCGCGTTCCATCGCATGGGTGAGGAATTCGTAGGGCGGCTGATGCGCGCGCGCGAGCACGTCCCGCAGGAATGCGGTGACGGGCGCAAAGTGTGGCTGGCTGGCGTTGGCAAGAGCCGTCCAGAGATGGCCCTTGCGGCCGTGGGCGATCGCAAAGAGCTGATCGTCGTCAATCCAGCCGATGCCCTGCGGCGTTGTGTAGGCGCCGAACGGGCCTTTCAGGATTTCGGCAAGCGTCAGGTCGTCTTCCGGACAGAGTGTGAAGCGGATGAGGTTGAGCAGGTCCTGCACGGCGAGGCTATCGAGCAGCTGGATGCGGTCGGCGCCGGCGACGGGAATGTTTTCACGCTTCAGCGACTGCAGTATGCCATCGAACAGGCCGCCTGTACGGCCACGCACGAGGATCAGGAAGTCGCCGGGGCGGGCGGGGCGCTTTTCTCCCTCATCCCAGACCGCTGCGCCGGAGTTGATCTCGTCGCGGATATACTGCGCGATGCGTGTGGCAAGGCGGGCCTTGGCGCTGCCGCCGTTCTCCATCGCCTGTGGGGCGTCCCACGGCATGGCAGGCTGGGCCTCGGCTTTCGTTTCAAGCGGCCAGAGTTCGACAGCGCCTTCCTGATGCCGGCGATAAGGCGTGTGGCGCATCTGGTTCGCGGCGTCAGGCGGCGCGGTAGTGAACGGCGCATCGGGCGCGAAAACGGCGTGATCGAAAACTGTGTCGACATAGTCCAGCACCTCGCGGGAGGAGCGAAACGACATGGCGAGATCAGGCATGGCGAAGGCGATATCCGCCGTGCGAGCGTTTGTCTCGAAGGTCTGTTTCTGGAACAGAAAGTGTTCCGGGTCGGCGCCCTGGAAGGAATAGATCGACTGCTTCTGGTCGCCCACGACGAAAAGCGTGCGGGCTTCGTCGCGCTCTGCGCCTGAACCCGCAAAGATATCGTCGGTGATGGCTTTCAGAATGCGCCACTGGGCCGGGCTGGTGTCCTGCGCTTCGTCCAGCAGAATATGGTTGATACCGCCATCCAGCTTCCACAGCACCCACTCGGCGGCATGGCGGCGTGTAAGTAGCGCGGCGGTGGTTTCGATGAGATCGTCGAAGTCGAGGCCGCCGCGGGCGCGTTTGCGCCGGGCAAAATCGGCGAACAGGACTTCGGCGAGGCGCAGGATCGCGCTGGAGCGTTCGAACAGTCGGCGCGCGTTGATGGCGCTTGCGACGGCCTGAAGGCGTATGACTTCGCTGCCCTGTGGAGGGTCGACATCGAAGAGATCGACGACAACGGGATGGCTGGCGGCGACACCCTTGGTGAAGATGCTGCCGCGCGCCTTCAGCTCGCCCTTCTGGGTGAGATAGACGCGCTGGAGCGCGGCGAAGCGGATGAGCGGATCAGCGTTGGAGAGGGCCATGGCAATGTGGCCGGCCTGATCCTGATCGCGCTTGCCGCCGCTCAGATAGGCGGAGTGGGCAGCCTTCAGCGCCTCACGCGGGAGTGCATCGTTCATGGCGCGGGCGAGTATGGCGCCGGCGTCTTCGTTCGGCGCGCCAGTATAATTGCGCAGGCGCTCGATGGCGAAGTCGATGCCGCCGGATTCGGTTATGTAGCGGCCGATGGCGGCACGGCGTGGCAGGAGTTCGCGCACGATGGCGAGGCCCTTGCCGCCGCCCGCCTCGGCGGCGACGCGGGCTGCATCCATCAGCGCAGAATCGCCACGCACGACGCGGCGGCCCATGGCGCGGAAGGCCTGATCCCAGAGGTCGGCCGAGGCGTCGTCATCCAGCTCCTGGAAACCCGGAGCAATGCTGGCTTCAAGCGGGAAGCGGCGAAGGACGCGGCCGCAGAAAGCGTGAATGGTTTCGATGCGCAGGCCGCCGGGGGTTTCGAGCGCCTTGGCGAAAAGTTCGCGCGCGCGGCCGATGTCCTCGTCGCCATAGGCGTCGAGCGTGCGGTTCTCGAGCTCGGAGAGTTTCCTTTTCAGCTGGCCGGCATCCATGACGCACCAGTCGCCGAGGCGGTCGAACAGGCGTGCCTGCATCTCGCTGGCGGCGGCCTTGGTGTAGGTGACGCAGAGGATCGAATCCGGCTCGACGCGGCGGAGAAGCAGGCGCGCGACGCGATCGATCAGGACTTTTGTCTTGCCGGAGCCGGCATTGGCTTCGACCCACGCGGAGTGATCGGGCAGGGCGGCGCGGCGCTGACCATCGCTGGCGGCCTCGTACTCCGGCCACGTCTCCGTGGTTTTGGCGTCGAGAGGAGTGGTCATTCCTCACCTCCCTCGTCGGCGGTCCATTCCGCACGGCGGGCGAGACGGTCGTAATCGGAGACCGTCCAGATGAATTCGACGCGGGGTTTGGAGTAGTAAGGCTGGGCGTCGTTGGCGTACTGGTCGATCAGCGCCTTGAGGCCTTCAAGTGCATCGGACGCGATCTGCATCGTCGTGCCATTCTCGAATTCGAGGGGCTGGCCGTTCTTGTCTTTCGTCGTCTCCGGGCTCATCGACATGCGGAAGTAGATGAGTTCTGACGTCTGCGCGGGGCCAATGCGGCCAAAGTTCGATGCAGCGGCAATGGCGGCTTCGAGTGCAAGCTGGGGCTCAAGGCCGCTTTCGACCTGTGCGGCCTTCTTCGGTTGGCCGGTCTTGAAGTCGATTATGGCGAGCGTGCCATCCTTCATCAGTTCGACGCGATCTGCCGTCGCCTTCAGCGTAACAGTGCCAATGGCTGAGCCGAACGTCATGACGGCTTTTTCTTCGGTGACAAAGTCGGCGCGGCGTGGCGCACGCTCGGCGGACCATCGCGCGTAGGCGGATGCGGCGCGGGTCCAGAGCGGCATTTCAAGGCGGATCAGCTCTTCGGCTGCGCCGGCGGCGTTGAGTTCCGCCTCGATAAGCACGCCAAGCGCTTCCTCATTCTCGTCGCCTTCGAAATTCTCGATAGCAGCGTGGACGGCTGTGCCACGTTCGCGAGCATCAACCTCCGCCCCGACGGAGCGAAGCGGGTTCAGCTGGAGAACGCGTTGCGCGTAGTCTGCATAGGGGTCTCGGATCAGCTTCACGACGCGGCTTGGCGAGAAGTTCTGGAGGTCGCGCGCGGCGACCGGCGGCGTGGGCGCGGGCGGCTTTGCCGGCGTCACGCCGCCCACATGCCTAAGTGAGTGCGCCCACTCAACAGGGTTAGCGGTCTGTGCTGGCTTCAGCAGCGCGTCGGCGGCATCGCGGCCGCCGAGCCCGCCAGCAGCGAGCGTGCGCAGACGCCAAAGCCAACGGGAGGCCACGGCAGGCTTGTCGTCGACGCGCTTTGCGCGCAGCAGGATAACTTCAGGCGCGTTGGCCATCTGCGAGAAATCGTGAGCGGAGAGGCCGATGCGTTCGTCGGGATCGGGCAGGCCGAGTTGCTTGCGCAGGTTGCGATTGAGGAAGGCGTCTGCCGCTGACGGCTTGGGCCAGGAGCCCTCGTTCAGGCTGGCGAGGATCATGCGGTCACGGCGCTGCAGGCGAGCTTCGAGAGGGCCAAAAATCGCGATGCGCGGATGTTCTGGCGTTTCGGGCGCAGCGATCATGCGCTGCATCACAGCTTCTGCGAAATCGGGAAAGGCTTCGGCGTCCATCAGCCCCATGGCGGCCGAGAGCTGCGAGAGCTGGTCGATGAATTGCGCGGCCATGGCGCCGGCCTTGCCGGACCAGATGCGGGCGCCCTCTATCTGCGGCGTGGCGCAGAGTGTTTCGGCGAGACGCGCGATCGCTTCCGCGGCCTTGGCGCCGTCGATCATCATGTCGGCGAAGGCAGGCATGGCGGTGTAAAGCGCCTTGTCTAGATCCGCGATGAGCGCCGCACCGTCGGGTTGCGGCTTGAACTTCCTTGTCGGCGCGGCGAGGCGGGTCGCGAGCTTCTCCAGCGTAGGCGAGCGCGGGGGATCACGCAGCGTGCCGCGTTCAAGATCGCTGACGATGCGACGGAGGTCTGTGGCCTCGCGGCCAAGGGCGACACATTCGTGTTTAAGGACGGAAAGCAGCAGCACCGC
>JAVBYB010000562.1 GCA_030824255.1 bacterium | reverse complement strand
TCACCTCATGCGTCGCGCCGGTCGCGTCCGCCAGAGCGTCCTCCGCGCCCAAGCCCGACACCAGCCCGCCCGCGAAGCGCAGCGTCAGCATGTCGCCCGTGCCATTGGGAATCTTTCCCGCCACACGCGGCGTCTCCGCCAGCATCGCGCGCGCGCCATCGACATGCAGCACGCCGATCCCCTGCGGAGACGGCACAGAGGACACCAGCCAACTCCCGCCACGCCCCCGCGCCACGCGCGCCACGTCTTCCGCGGTCGCCAGCGCCGAAAGCTCCTGCCCCGTCAGCCGCGCAAACTCCCACAGGTTCGGCGCCAGCACGTCCGCCTCCGGCACAAGCCGCGCCAAAAGCGCCTCCACCGTCTCCGGCTTTATGTAGAGCCCTGGCGCCACATCCCCCATCACCGGGTCGACGATGATGATCGGCTTGTCGGGCGCGTGGCTGTGCGCCTGCCTACGCGGCGCCGCCCGCACCTTCGCAACCGCCTCCGCCGCCACCGCCACCTGCTCCGGATGCGAGAAATGTCCCGTCACCACCGCGTCGACCAGCGAGAACAGTCCGTTCGCCGCCACGCCGTCCAGCATCGCCGCCATCGTTTCGGGCGCGACCATGCCGCCGCCCGGCGGCCCCCAGCCCGGATGTCGCCCGAACAGGCATGTCGGCACATGGACAGGATCGACCTTCATCGGCCCCAGCACGTAGGGCGCTATGCCTCCGCCCACCCGGCTTCCGGCAACATAGGATGAAATCACGAGAACAAGGGGCATGCCCTTTTCGTCCTTGTCGGGCCGTCGCCTGATCGCGCCGCGCGATTTTGCCACCTTAGCTTAGCCGCACGCCTGCTCCAGCTTGATATTGGAAGCCGCCTCCTTCATCACCACCCCGACGCAACCTGCAGGGAATGACGATATGTCCGCCATCCGTCCGCGCCGCTCTGTTCTCTACATGCCCGGCGCCAACGAACGCGCGCTTGAGAAGGCCAAGACGCTTCCCGCCGACAGCCTGATCCTCGACCTCGAGGACGCGGTCGCCCCTGAAGCCAAGGTCGAGGCGCGCGAGCGTGTCGCCAACGTGGTGAAGGCTGGCGGCTATGGGCCACGCGAGCTCATCATCCGCGTCAATGGCCAGGACACCGAATGGGGCAAGGCCGATGTGAAGGCGGCCGCCCACGCCAGCCCTGATGGCATCCTCGCCCCCAAAGTCACCTGCGGCGATGATATCCGCTGGCTCGATGAAGCCATCTCGGAAGCTGGCGCCCCGCGCTCACTCCAGCTTTGGGTGATGATCGAGACGCCGCTCTCCATCCTCAACATCAAGGATATCGCGGAAACCGCGAAGACCACCCGCCTCTCCGGTTTTGTGATGGGCTCCAATGATCTCATCAAGGATTTCCGCGCCGAACCGATGCCCGGCCGCGAGAACCTCGCCGCCTGCTACACCCTCGCCATCGCCGCCGCCCGCGCCTACGACCTGCTCGTGTTCGACGGCGTCTATAACGACATCACCGACGCCGAAGGCTTCGCCGCTGAAGCGAAACAGGCCCGCGCCTTCGGCTTCGACGGCAAGACCCTGATCCACCCGTCGCAGGTGGAACCCTGCAACACCATCTTCGCCCCCGCCCCCGCCGCCGTCCAACAATCCCGCGACGTGATCGCCGCCTTCGCCGACCCCGCCAACGCCGGCAAGGGCGTGCTGAAGGTCAACGGCAAGATGACCGAACTGCTTCACCTCGCGCAGGCCAGACGCATGGTCGCCGTGGCTGAAGCGATCGCCCAGAGAGAGGCCGCCCAATGACCCTCAAATCCGATCCCGGCAATTTCTTCGAGGATTTCGTCGTCGGCGACGAGCTTATCCACGCCACGCCGCGCACAGTGACGGAGGCGGACGCCGCTATCTATACCAGCCTCACCGGCTCGCGTTACGCGATGTTTTCGGCTGACACCTTCGCGCAGGATATCGGCCTCGACAGTGCGCCGATCGATCCCCTGCTCGGCTTCCACATCGTGTTCGGAAAAACCGTCCCCGACATCTCGCTCAACGCCGTCGCCAACCTTGGCTATGCCGATGGCCGCTTCCTCGCGCCGATCTATCCGGGCGACACGCTGCGCGCCGTCTCCGAAGTCATCGGGGTGAAGGAAAATTCCAACGGCAAGACCGGCGTCGTCTATGTCCGCACGCATGGGTACAACCAGGAAGATCAGGAAGTGCTCAGCTATGTTCGCTGGGTGATGGTCAACAAGAAGGATCATGCGAAGCCCGCGCCCGAAGCCGTCATCCCCGAGCTGCCCAAAGCCGTCGATCCGCGCGAGCTTCCGAAACGCGACTACCAGCTTGGCGCATATGATTTCATTCTCGCCGGCTCGCCTTTCGGCTTCGAAGACTACGAGATCGGCGAGAAGATCGACCACGTAGACGCCTTCACCGTGGAAGAAGCCGAGCACCAGATCGCCACGCGCCTCTACCAGAACACGGCGAAAGTCCACTTCAACCAGTTCGCGCAAGGCCAGACCCCGCGCGGCAAGCGCCTGATCTATGGCGGCGTCGCGATCTCGCTGGCGCGCTCCATCGCCTTCAACGGCCTGGCCAACGCCGCTGAGATCATTGCCATAAACGCCGGACAGCACGTCAACCCGCTAGGCGCAGGAGACACGGTATTCGCGTGGTCCGAAGTGCTCGACAAGGTGGATCTGGGCGATGGCCTCGGCGCGCTGCGCCTGCGCCTTGTCGCCACGAAAAACCTGCCCTGCGCGGAATTCCCCCACAAGGACGCCGAGGGGAAGCACCTCCCCGACGTAATCCTTGATTTCGATTACTGGGCAGCCATTCCGAAGCGGGGTTAGGCGTCCCTATATTGTCTCAATGACCATAGCTGACTTTCCTCAGTTCGCCGCCGCGTGCGCCATCCTCTTCTCGGTGGTGATCCGCTCCCTGCGCGCCGGTGCATCCTGGGATGCGGTGTCCGAAGGTTCGGTTACCGCCGCAACCCTGCGCGAGCTGACCGGCATCCTTGAATTCGACCGCCTGCAGCAGGTCTTCGGCCCGCCCCGGATGGAGGATGGCGTTTTCCCCGTCACCCGCAGCGAGATCATGCGCCAGCGCACCAGCCTTGCCTATCTCTTCGGGGATCGCTGGCTCGATGGCGGCTCGGCGCTCGTCGCCATCATCTCGCTCCTGCCGATCTGGCCGCTCTGGAGCACGCAGTGGTGGCTCGACACCCTGCTCGTCTTCGCCAGCATCTATCAGGTCGCCGGCTGGGTCGCGACCACACGCCTTGCGCGTCGTTAGCGTCGGGAGGCCGCCAGCAGGAAACGCGCGATCCACTGGCCGACCAGCGCGCTATCGACCGGCGTGTCGAGCGAGAGGATCGCCTGGTCGACCTGCACATCTGTAAGGGATTTTCCGCGCCGCGCCGCATACAGCGCCCCCACGAACGCATCGGAAAACTCCGGATGCCCCTGCAGGGTGAAGACGGGTTCTTCGTAGACCAGCATGGCATGATCTGTGTGCGCCGAGCGCGCCAGCGTCACCGCGCCCTGCGGCGGCGTGATGACCTGGTCTTGGTGGCTTACTGAAAGCGAGACGGCAGGCCCTGCCCCGATCATCCAGTCGGGCCGGTCGAGCATGTCATAGGTGTGCCGCCCCACGCCCCAGCCTTTTTCAGACTTTCGGACAACGCCGCCCATGGCGTCGGCGATGATCTGGTGGCCGAAACACACGCCGACCATGGGCGTCCTTGTTGCGAATGCTTCGCGAATAAAACCGCGCAGCGGGTCCATCCATGGCGTGTTGTCATAGACTCCGGCCGGCGATCCCGTGATCAGCACGCCTTCGCAATCATGCGGGTCGGGCAAGGCCTGCCCGTCAACCAACGCCACCGTCTCGAAGCTCAGCTGCGCATCCGCATCGCGAAGCAGGGTCTCGAACATGCGCGGATAGCGCGGATAATCCTCGCTCAGCCGCCCCGGCGCTCGTCCAGTCTCGATGATCGTGACCCGCATGACCCCTCCGCATGCACTTTGAATAAGCCCTTTGCCGCCAAGGCCAAGAGGCCCTTCTCGCCGCGTTGACAGGGCCAAAACGAGGTCTAATACCGGGGTCCACGCGATGAGGGTCGCGCAAGAACAACAAAGGATAGGTCAGCCATGTCCTCGTGGACCGACAAGCGGCCCATGTCGCCGCACACGACGATCTGGAAGTGGCATCTCACGATGGCCTCCTCGATCCTCCACCGGGTCACCGGCGTCGGCAACTATATCGGCATCTTCCTCGTCGTGGCCTGGCTCTTCGCGACTGCCGTCGGCCCTGATTACTACGAGCCGCTCTCGGGCCTGATCGGCTCGATCTGGGGCCAACTCATCCTGTTCGGCTTCACCCTCTCCGTCAGCTATCACGCCATCAACGGCGTCCGTCACCTGTTCATGGACGCGGGCATGGCGCTCAACCCGAAAACCGGCAGCTTCCTCTCCGGCCTCGTCCTTGTCCTCGCTGTCGCCATGGCCGTCGCTGTCTGGCTGCTCTCAGGCCTCGTCCCGGGCGTTGACCCGCTCAACATGACGGGAGCCGTCTGATGTCCAAACCGCAGCAAAATTTCCGCACGCCGCTCGGCAAGGTCCGTGGCCTCGGCTCAGCCAAGCATGGCGCCGGCCACTTCATCACGCAGCGCGTCTCTGCTGTTGCACTGATTTTCCTCGTTCCATGGTTCCTGATCTCGCTCATCGGCGCGGTGCGCGGCGGCTATGACGGCGCTCTCGCCTGGGTCGCCGACCCGATCAACGCAGTTCTCATCCTGCTCGCTGTCGGCGCCTCGCTCTACCACATGCGCCTCGGCATGCAGGTTGTGGTCGAGGACTACATCGCCAAACACAGCACCAAGGCCGTGCTGCTCATGCTCAACACCTTCGTCTGCATCGTTCTCTTCGCCGCCACCGCCTACGCGGTGCTGAAGATCGCGATCGCCTAACCAACACCTCGTCACCGGGACTCGTCACATGACTGCCTACACATGGAACGACCATACCTATGACGTCGTGGTCATTGGCGCGGGCGGCTCTGGCCTCCGTGCGGCCCTCGGCTGCGCGCAAGCCGGACTGAAGACGGCCTGCGTCACGAAAGTCTTCCCCACGCGCTCCCACACGGTCGCGGCCCAGGGCGGCATCTCCGCCTCGCTCGGCAACATGGGCCAGGACGACTGGCGCTGGCACATGTACGACACGGTGAAAGGCGCCGACTGGCTCGGCGACCAGGACGCGATCGAATACATGGTCCGCGCCGCCCCGGCCGCCGTCTATGAGCTTGAGCACTGGGGCGTCCCCTTCTCGCGCACGGAAGAAGGCAAGATCTACCAGCGCGCCTTCGGCGGCATGACCAAGAACTATGGCGAAGCCTCGATCCAGCGCACCTGCGCTGCGGCCGACCGCACTGGCCACGCCATGCTCCACACGCTCTACGGCCAGTCACTGAAGAACGCCGTCGACTTCTTCATCGAATACTTCGCGCTCGACCTCATCATGGAAGATGGCGCCTGCCGCGGCTTCACCGCCATCAAGCTCGATGACGGCACGATGCACCGCTTCCGCGCCCAGCGCGTGATCCTCGCCACCGGCGGCTATGGCCGCGCCTACTTCTCCGCTACCTCCGCTCACACGTGCACGGGCGATGGCGGCGGCATGGCGCTGCGCGCCGGTCTCCCGCTGCAGGATATGGAGTTCGTGCAGTTCCATCCCACCGGCATCTACGGTTCGGGCTGCCTCATCACCGAAGGTGCACGCGGCGAGGGCGGCTATCTCACCAACTCCAAGGGTGAGCGCTTCATGGAGCGCTACGCCCCCACCGTGAAGGACCTCGCCTCGCGCGATGTTGTCTCACGCGCGATGACGATGGAAATTCGCGAAGGCCGCGGTGTGGGCGCCGAGACCGACCACATCCATCTTCACCTCGATCACCTCGATCCGAAAATCCTCCACGCCCGCCTGCCGGGCATTTCGGAAAGCGCCAAGATCTTCGCCGGCGTCGACGTAACGAAGCAGCCGATCCCGGTGCTGCCGACCGTGCACTACAACATGGGCGGCATCCCCACGAACTATCACGGTGAAGTCCTCACCAAGCGCGGCGATGATCCGGACGCAATCGTGCCGGGCCTGATGGCTGTTGGTGAAGCGGCCTGCGTGTCGGTCCATGGCGCGAACCGCCTCGGCTCCAACTCCCTGATCGACCTTGTCGTGTTCGGCCGTGCCGCCGGCCTGCGCTGCGGCGAGAAGCTTGAAGCCAACGCCAACCAGAAAGACCTGCCGAAGAATGCGGGCGACGATCACCTTGCCCGCTTCGACAAGTTCCGGAGCGCCAAGGGCGGCACGCCCACCGCGAAACTGCGCGCCCAGATGCAGAAGGCGATGCAGGAAGACTGCGCCGTGTTCCGCACCGGCGAGACGCTGGAATCCGGCGTCAGGCGCATGGCCGAAGTGGTCGGCGGCGTATCGGACATTTCCATCCAGGATCGCGGCCTGATCTGGAACACCGATCTCATCGAAACGCTGGAATTCGACAACCTCGTCGTTCAGGCCGTCGCCACGGTGAACTCCGCGCTCAACCGCAAGGAAAGCCGCGGCGCCCACGCCCGCGAGGATTACTCAGACCGCGATGACGTGAACTGGATGAAGCACACGCTCGCCTGGGTCGACGACAAGGGCGGCGTCAAGATCGACTACCGCCCGGTCCACGCCTACACGATGTCCAGCGACGTCGAATACATCAAACCGAAGCCTCGCGTTTACTAGGCGCATGGCCTCTCGGGCGCCTTGGAGAATGCCGCGCGAAAGCGCGGCATTTGTCGTTTATGGACAAGCCGCCCCCTCATGCCCGAGTGTGGCATGAATCTCGCCAGCCGATCCGTTGGTCGCTGCGTGACCGGCATGGCGGAGGCCGCCCGATGAAACCGATCCTCTCGGACCTGCTTCAATGCCCCGTCACGCGCGGCGAGCTGCATAAGGCGGACGACAACCATATCACGGCGGTCGGCGGCCCGGCCTATCCCGTCATCGACGGCGTCAACTGCTTCCTGCCGGAAACCCTTCGCGCACAAGGCCGCGAAGATGACGCCAGCCAGAGCATCCGCGATTTTTACCAAACCGATGGCTGGGAAGTCGGCGATGATGGCCTCTATGGCGACAGCCGCGCCTTCCTCGATTCACGCCCCATCGCGCGCAATTTCGAAGGTCACTGCATCGAACGCCTCGGCCGCTATTTCGCCAAGGGCGGCAAGTACATCCTCGATGCCGGAAGTGGCCCAATCCCGCACAAGCAGCTGCTCCCCTACAGTGACGCCTTCGAGAAGCGCGTCTGCGTAGATCTCTCCGTTCAGGGCCTTCGGGCTGCCCGCGAAAAACTCGGCGACCGCGGCGTCTACCTGCAGGCCGACATTACGCAATTGCCCATTCGCGACAATTCCGTTGACGCCATCACCTGCAATCACGTGCTCTACCAGATCCCCGAACAGATGCAGAAAGACGCCTTCCTCGAGCTCTGGCGCGTGCTGAAACCCGGCGGCATCGCCGTCATCGTCTACTGGTGGCCGAATCCCTCGCTGCCCCGCCTGCTCGGCCGCACGGCAAAGGCGATGCGCATCCTCACCGGAATGCGCGGCGTGCCACCAAACGCTGACGGCAAATGGCCCGAACTCTATCACGCCCCGCATTCGCCAGCCTGGCTCAAGGCGCAGGCCTTCCCCTTCTCCTACAAGCTCGATGCGATGCGCATCATGACTGACGCCTTCATTCGCGATCACCTGAGCGAAGACTGGCGCGGCCACAGCTTTATCGCCGGCGTCAAGGCGCTGCAGCGCATCGCCCCTGGCTATTGCGGCCGTAACGGCCAGATGCCCGCCATCATCATCCGCAAGGAATAGCGCGTCCCTCGCTTGACGCCCGCGCGCGAGCGGCGTCCCCTCCTGAAAATGCGATCAGGACGGAATGCCCCCATGAAGCTCTACAATGCGCCAGCCCCCGCGCCGAACCCGCGCCGCGTCCGCATCTTCCTCGCGGAGAAAGGCGCCAGCCTGCCGATGCAGGACATCAACATCATGGGCGGTGAGTTGAAGAAGCCCGAGCATCTCGCGCGCGACCCGCTCGGCCAGGTCCCCACGCTTGAACTCGATGATGGCACGTTCCTCTCGGAAACCGTCGCCATCTGCCGCTATCTCGAAAGTCTCTATCCCGATCCGCCGCTCTTCGGCACGACGCCGCTTGAAACCGCACGCATCGACATGATGACACGCCGCGTCGAGTTTCAGATGGGTACGCCCACCGGCATGTTCTGGGTCCACGCCCATCCCATCACCGCCGCCTTCATCAAGCAGCACAAGGATTTCGGCGAATCCAACCGCGCCAATTTCGATCGCGCCGCCGGCTGGCTGGACCGTGAACTCTCCACGCGCTCCCATGTCGTGGGTGACGCCTTCACGATCGCCGATATCAGCCTGCTGACGGTCGTCGACTTCGCCAACTGGATCGGCCTCAACCTGCCCGAGGGCCTCACCAACCTGCGCGCCTGGCACGCCCGCGTGTCGGAGCGGCCCAGCGCGAAGGCCTAGCGCCGCTTCTTCCCGAAGCTCGCCGGTGCGGGCCCCATCTGCGTTGCCGGTCGCGCCATCTGCGCCTGCCGCGCATGATAATCCGCCAACGCGCGCTTCACCGGATCATCGTCCGAATCCACATGACGTACGCCGTGCGCCGGCGCCGCCCCACGCCCAGCTGTCGGCGGGGGGCCAAAATCATTCGGCCCCGCCTGTCCCGGCATCGCGACCAGATAGGCGAAGTTGAACACCGCCGCCGCCGCAGGCAGCACCAGCAGCGCAATTGCGATCGGATGCATGGTCGGCGCAACCATCTCATCGATCATGTGCATCATCGCCTGTACATCGCCGCTTGAGGCCATCTGCGCCGGGATGAGAAAGTCGATCGCGAACGCCAGCAGTGGCAGCACCACAATGCCCGGCCGGCACAGGCGATAGAGCCGCCCTGAATTTCCGATGTCGTGATAGCGCCGGATGTTCATCGCATCGCCGAGCACGAACAGCAGGATCAGCCAGCCGAACACCATCAGGTTGAAGACGCCGATGGGCAGGAAGTCGAGCCAGCCGACGATCATCGCCGCCGTAAGGCCCGCCATCATCAGTACGGGAAGGATGAAGCCAAGCAGATAACCCTGCCGGCTAAGCCGCCCTTCGCTCGATACCCAGCGATCCAGATCTGTCTTCACGATTGCCCCCGCATCTCGGCGCCATCTTACCCATCAGCCGCTTCGGCCCGGTTGCCGCGTCCCCGCAAATTTCATCGATCCGCCCAACCGTTTCGCGCGTGAACTGACGCACCCACGCGCATTCCCTGACATGCTGCTGACAGGCGTGATTCCGTCGTCTTCACATCCGCTTCAGACCCCGACGGCTACCCTTCCCGGTGCGTCGAATGCAGGCCGCGCGGTTGACGCACGCGCGTGGAAACTCCATTTCGGATGCATGCAGGATATCTGGAGTCGCCAAGGAGATCTGGCCCAGACGGCCGGGCGGCTTCGTGAAGAAGTCCAGCTCCACCTCGCGCGCAAGCTTGATGACTCCCACATCGCCTTTTCTGACCAGGATGGCTGGGCCGGCCGCTCCAAGGAGCCTGGCCCGCCAGTAGACGTCCTGGTCGTGCCGCCCGAGGGCGAGCGCCGCTTCGCTTATGTCTGCACGTTCGGCTCCAGTCTGCGAAAGACCAGCGACGCCAACCCCAATGGTCGCATGGAATTCGCGCTCGCCGTCCCGCAATCGGGCGAAGCGAAGTCGGATCTCTCGAAGCTGAACCTCGCCGCCAACACGGTGCGCCAGTTCGCCAAGCTTGTGCACATCCAGGACATTCGCATCACTGCCGGCGAAACCGTCCAGTTCGCGCGCAACCCGGCGCCGATCTTCGATGGTTCGAAACAGATAGCCTTCGCCTTCATGCCCCCGCGCCTGCCCGACGAGGGTTTCGCCCGCCTCAAGCTGGACGATCGCGACGCCATCACCTTCTGGTCGCCCGTGCCGGTCTATCTCGATGAGCTGGAAGCCGGCGCCGCCTACGGCCCCCACCGCCTCGCCCAGGGCCTGCGCAAGGCCGGCGTCACCGAGATGCTGCATCTCGACCGCCCCTCCG
>JAVBYB010000226.1 GCA_030824255.1 bacterium | reverse complement strand
TCAGAAACGGGAACGCTCGGCTTTGAAAGGGGGACAACCTCAAATGGCGATGATGCGCTCCAAACAATTCCACCCCGCGTCGCCGAGGAACTGAATACGCATATCTTAGACAATTCGTGGGGGAAATCTTCCACAACGTTAGAACCCGCCCAGTTTTCCTACAGCAGCCATGACACGCGTGAATCGCCAATCGTGGTGAGCAATCTTGGGCGCCGTGCTATGCGGATCGCCGCGCCCGCTCAACGGGGAGCGCCCACATTTGTACCTCGGGCGATGGAGCAAGCTGCAGCCGACAGCCCCGAAAGCGTCATCACACGACTGTCGACCTCGAAAGTTGCGCGCATTACCGATGCGCTGAGCACCCTCGGATCTGGCGTTTCCATTTCACTAGAACTCATAGGCGATACGCTTCGTATTCACATACATCTGCCTGTTTGCGCGGAAGACGAACGACAAAAACTGAGCGAGCGCGCTCAGGACATTCTCGATGCGATAGCTCCCCCGGGTGCGGAGCTAGTCGTTCATGAGCGGCCCATCGGTCACCATAGCCGCCCGCGAGGAGATGTTGCTGATGGCTATTGACCCAATTTCAACAGTTGGTCCCTCGACGCAAACGACCGCGCAGTCATCACAAACATCGGCGACAGAAGCATTCGGGATGGGCTTCGAAGATCTGCTGCGGATCGTCCTCACCCAGCTCACCTACCAAGACCCGCTCAAGCCAATGGAAAACTTTGAGTTCGTGTCACAGCTCGCGCAGTTTTCACAGATTCAGCAGGGGCAAGCCGCCAACGACAGCTTGCAGGGCCTGATTCAGGCGGCTGCGACCGGTCAGGCAACGAGCCTCTTGGGCCGGAAGGTAGATATACCAACTGGAGAAACAGTCCTCTCGGGCGTGGTCAGGTCGATCTCGTTTCAGTCTGGCGAACCACGCTTGACCATCGAGACAGGACAAAACCAGACAATTGCGAATCTTGCACTTTCAAGCATCAACCGGGTTGCGGAGGACGACTAATGTTTGGATCAATCTTCATCGGCCTGAGTGGCATGAACGCCTTCTCAGGCGGCCTCAAGCAGATCAGCAACAACATCACCAACATCAACACTACCGGGTTCAAGTCGAACACGCTGAGTTTCGCCAATCTCTACGGAGACAATGGCGGCTCGCGCAACGGCATTGGCCAGGGCGTGTCGCTCGGCAGTGGGACAATAGACTTCGCCCAAGGCGAGCTACGCCAAAGCGATCGCTCTCTCGACCTTGCGGTTGATGGCGGCGGCTTCATGGTGCTGCTCAAAAATGGCGAACAGGTCTTCACGCGCACCGGAAGCTTCGAAGTTGACCCAGAAGGGTTCATCGTGTTGGCCGGCACAGACTATAGGCTTGCCATTCTGGACGAGCATGGAAAACCGAAAGAAGTCTCGGTTAACGCTCATCGCACGGATGCGCCGCAGAAAACCACAACTGTAAAGTTCGCGGACAACCTGTCATCGACGGCAACAAGCTTCAGCGTCTCCAACATCCAAGTGTATGACGGCCTCGGAGCCGCCGATACGTGGCAGGTGCGGTTTGAACGCGACACGACCATGCCGGCCGGCGAATGGCGGGTAATTGTCCTCAACGGAGCGTCCGTCGAAGTGGGCCGTCAGTCATTGAAATTCAACAACGGCATCATTGATCCGACGACGTCGACGCTAACCTACACTGAGACGTCTTCGGGCAAGTCGGTGGCGCTGGACTTCTCTACGAATGTCACCTCGTTCTCGTCCGGCGAGGTCTCGACGTTGCGTGCGGCTGAAACGGATGGCCATGGCGTTGGAGCGATCACGGCAATTGCGGTGAACGATGCCGGCCAGCTTGAGATTACCTACTCCAATGAGCAGAATAAGGTGCTTGGTCCGGTGGCAATCGCAAGCTTTCGGGACCCCCAGATGCTGGACATCAGGGATGGGGGGTTATTCGTCCACCGTGGTGTTCAGGTCGACTACCTTACAAGCGCCCACGATAGTGTAGGCCGTGTGGTGTCTAACCGGCTTGAGGCTTCGAATGTCGAGCTGTCGCAGGAGTTTGGCGACCTCATCCTGGTTCAGCGCGGCTTTCAAGCCTCCTCGCAGATAGTTAGCGCATCAAACGACATGATCCAGCAACTGTTCGGCATCCGAGGCCAAGGATGATGACTGCGCAGTCGTGGCTGCCTCCGACTGCGCTATTCGATGGCGCGCTCACCATGGCGGTCACCTCCCTGGTGGAATCCTGGCATTCCCGCTGGATTACGGGAACCGGCCGATGCTCGGTTCGACTTGAGGCGTCCAATCCGCTTGATGTTGTTCCCGCACAGGGCTGGCGCACGGAATGCGACGGGCTTCGGCTAATGGCTGATGCGCGGATGCGTCTCAGACTATCAGCGGCTGCGCTGCGATCGCAGAGAGCAGCAAAGGCGCCGATCGATACTGATAGAGCTTTGTTGGATCAGCTTGCCGGGCGCATCTGGTGCGACCTGCTCGCGTCGGCTGCGGATGTCTTTGCGACAAAGACACGGAGCGATTCACTTGGCACGGAGACGCTTGCAGCCAGCGCCCCTGCCCTACTGAGGTTCTGCATTCAGGGGCACGGCGGCACTTTCGGATTTCTCTGTGTCGCTGCAGGCCCTGCAGCAACAGCACGAAAGCGACTTACGAAACCGAGTCCGGATCGACCCGCGTTAGCTTCACGCCAGCACGCCATAGCGTCGCAACGTGTTCGTGTAGGCATACGCGTCGGAGGATGTGGTATCGTCGTGTCTGACCTTCAAACGCTCTCCAAAGGCGATGTGCTTGTACTGGATCGCCGCCTCGCAGACCCACTTGAGGTTGTGCTTGACGGTCAGCCTTACTCGAGAGGAGCAATTGGCGTTCACCGCAAAGGTTCTTCGTTGCTCCTTCACTCAACCAGAAAACATAGCGGCGGCGCAGCATGACTCTGAACGGATTTGAGCGCGGAACGCATATCGAAAATGATACGGCGACAAGACCCGCGTTGTCGGAAAGTATCGATGTAAAGGTCGAGGTGTTTGTGGGGGACACAGTCTTTACTCTGGCAGAACTCCACCGCCTCAAGGCGAACGATATCTTGCCGCTTTCAGCAACTCTTGCAGATCCTGTTGAGCTCCGCGTGAACGGCGTTCGGTTCGCACATGGAGAGCTTGTGTCAGTCGGCGACAAGTATGCAGTTCGTATTGTTGAGATCGCCTGACATGACCTCGGCGCGACTTTGCCTTGCGTTGCCGTTGGGCTTATTCATCGCGCCCGCACAGGTCGCCTCCGCGCAGGAACTTGGCGGCGCCCGGTCGATCGATATTCCGATTGCTCAGATTTTTGCCGGTCTGATCCTGTGCTCGCTTGCCGCTTTCGCGATTGCACTATTGATGAAGCGTCGATCTGGCCGACCTCTTCCGTCATTCCGTGCGATGTTGCGGGTGGGCGCCACCCAGTCCACGCGCGATTCTATCATGGTGCTTGAAACGCGGCGCGTCAGCCCGCACGCTGATGCTTGCCGGTTCACGTCTGGCGGACGAGAGTATCTCGTCGTGATCACCGCCAACAGCTGCACAGTTGTTAGCGATCGCCCGCAGTACACCGCGACCGACATCCCGACGCCGGAGACGCAATCGTGAAGCGCGTCACCTTTGTCCTTACTGTTCTGGCCATTGTCTTGGCCGGCCTCCCGGAGGCGCATGCACAAGAGGTTCTTCCCGCGGAAGCGGGGCAGACACCCGAATTGATCCGTACCGTCGTTCTGCTGACGCTTCTCGCACTGATCCCTGCAGTGTTCATCAGCATGACGAGCTTCATCCGGATCGCCGTCGTGCTGGCCATGGTCCGGCACGCGTTTGGCATGCCAGAGACTCCCCCTAATTCTGTTCTCGTCAGCCTCGCGATCTTCCTGACGGCTTTCGTGATGGCCCCGACCATGGGCGCGATCAACACGGACGCGTTGCAACCCCTTCTGAAGAGCGAGATTGGCCTAGAAGCCGCCATCGAGCGGGGCTCCGCACCTCTGAAGACGTTTATGCTCGCGCAAACACGCGATGATGACATCGCAACCGTCTACAGCCTCGCAAAAGAACCGCTGCCCGATTCACCTGCCGGCGTCGACATTCTCAAACTCGCGCCAGCGTTCATTCTCAACGAGCTACGCGTCTCCTTCACGATCGGGTTTGTCGTTCTCCTGCCCTTTCTCCTGATCGAAATTGTCGTCGCCAGCATCCTGCTTGCGCTTGGAATGATGATGGTGCCTCCAGCCACGATCTCGCTGCCCATCAAACTCCTGATGTTCGTGATGATCGACGGATGGGCGCTGGTTATCCAGGGCGTCATCGGTGGCTTTGGATGAACTCACCGAAGCCGCCACTGGGTATCACGCTCGTACAGCGACCCGCCTGGGTCGAGGCCTCGCTTTGGCGCAGATTGCGTTTCGAGGACCAAGCTGCTTGCCGCGAAACAATCTTCTCAAACTACCACGAGCTAGCCCGCCGGATTGCATCGTTTGAGTTCAGAAGGAGACCGGCCTACGGCCTTGAACGTATCGATTTCGAGCAACTGGCTTATCGCGGGCTTCTAGAAGCGATCGATCGGTATGATCCGCTCAGGGCGACGCCGTTCGGCGCCTATGCCCGCCCACGGATAAGAGGCGCCATCTCTGACGCGCTAGCGCGCTCCAGCGAGGCAGGCGCTCGTTACAGCGAACGCCGGCGCCTCGAGCGTGAGCGCATGCAGTCTCTTGCCCCGACCCAGACGTTGTCCGCATCCGATCCTCTTGCAGCCTTGACCGATCTTGCCGTCGGCCTGGCGCTTGGCTTTCTTCTTGAGGATACGGCCAACTTGGCTGGCAGCATCGCAACCGAGCCAATGATCAATGGCTATCACAGCGTCAGCTGGAACGAGATGCAGGTTTGCGTGCTTGAGGAGATTGCCCACCTGCCTGACGCTGAACGTACGGTGCTTGAGCAACACTATCTAAAAGGCGTGTCTTTCACGCTCATCGCCGACATGCTGGGGTTGAGCAAGGGTCGGATATCCCAGCTTCATCGCAAGGCGCTGGAACACGTGCGTGCGCGATTACGACAGCCTGAACGGGAGCAAGCATGACAAAACTTTGCGACAATGTATCGATTGAAAATCTCACCCAGGCGATGAACATGGCGCCGCAAGATCAGCTGCCGCAGATGGAAATGCTGCTAGCCCAGTTTCCAGAAGATCCGCGGCTGCATTTTCTCTACGGCTCCACGCTTATCAGCGCCGGCCGCATCATTGAGGCGCATCGTTCCCTCACCCGCGCAGTGGAACTAGCGCCAGACTTCGCGATCGCTCGCTTTCAGCTCGGCCTGTTTCAGCTCACCTCCGGCGAAGCCAACACCGCCCTCGCCACGTTCGGCCCGCTCGATCGCCTGCCCGACGCGCACTACCTGCGCGCCTTCGTTGATGGCCTTCGCTGCCTGATCCGCGACGACTTTGTGGGTACGATCGAGAACCTGCGCCGCGGCATTGACCTCAATCAGGAGAATGCGCCGCTCAACAAGGATATGCAGATAATCATCGATCAGTCCGCACCGCTGCTCGCCGGGGCGACACAAGAGGCTGCCAGCTCGGATGTTTCCGAGACCTCGCTCATCCTCCGCCAGTTCTCCAATCGCCAGCGGCTGAACTAGCGGGAAGGGAAAGCAGAGGCCATGACACGCATAACCAACGTCGATCAGGCGCTCATGCTTTTGCGCAGCCACCTGCAGCGCGCACACCAATCGCGTCGGCCGGTCGGTCAAAACGTCGCCTCGGCAGAGCGACGCACGGCCCTTCAACGCGTGCGCGAGATCGCCTCCCAGGGACAAGCATCGGAAGATGATCTCCAGCGCGCCTTGATCGCCAGCATTCTGCTTGAGGAACTCGGCGCCGACATCGAGGACGACGCGCGCTTCCAGGAGATTGTGACCAAGGTAAAGGAGGTCATCATGGCGGATATCGGAAGCAGTAGCGCGCTCAGCCACGCTCTACTGCAGCTTACTGGCGCCCGATAGAGATAAGACACGGTTTGCCGAACCACGCCCGGCATGCCGGGAATCGTCACGGTGACAAGCTGCGCCCGCCCGCCGATCGTCTCGTAGGCGTAGGGCGTCGCCTGCGTCGTTCCCTGGGTAAGCGTCCGGCCTCCCCGCCCTTGTGGTGCCGTAGCGGTCTGACAGTTTGCTCGGCTTAAGCGGGTGATGGTGTCCGCTTGGTTGCAAGCGGACACTTGGGAATGACTGATCGCAGGACCCCGCGTCGGGAGCGGCGGCATCATAGCTACGATTTCAAGCTGGCTGTCGTGGCGGAGGCCATGGCGCCCGGTGCGAGCGTTGCGGAGGTGGCCCGCAGGCATGGCCTCAACGCCAACATGGTGTTCATTTGGCGGAAGGATCAGCGCTTCAACACGCGCAGGCTGTCCGGCCCGGCCTTGTTGCCCGTCGAGATAACGCCGGACCTCGTCATTTCCGCAGCGCCTGAGGTGAAGGGTGATCGCAAGCCCGCCGATCTCGCTGTCGCTGCGCCATCATCGATCGAGATCGCTCTGCTGTGCGGTATTCGCCTGTTCGGAGCGGCGCCGCCATCCACGCCGATGACACGCCCGTCAGCGTTCTCAGCCCCGGCAACGGCAAGACGAAGACCGGCCGGGTCTGGACCTATGTGCGTGACGAGCGGCCATGGGGATCAGACGTTCCGCCTGCGGCCTGCTATCGGTTCTCGATGGACCGGAAGGGCCTTCGCCCTGCTGAACACCTCAATGGCTACAGCGGCTTCATGCATGCCGATGGCTATGCCGGGTTCGAGGAGCTTTACCGCACTGGCGGGATCACGGAAGTTGCCTGCCTCGCCCATGTCCGCCGCAAGCTCTTCGACATCGCGCAGGCGACCGGCTCACCCATCGCCGCAGAGGCCGTCAAGCGGATCGCGGACCTGTACACCGTCGAGGCCGAAGTGCGCGGCAAGCCACCGGACCAACGCGCCGCGATCCGCCAGGCCAAGGCCAAGCCCATGTTCGAGGAACTCACACACTGGCTGCAATCGCAGCTGCAGACGATCTCCGGGAAGTCAGACCTTGCCAAGGCCATCCGCTATGCGCTCTCGCGCCTGCCGCATCTCGAAGTCTATCTCACAGACGGACGCCTCGAGATCGACAACAACGCCGCCGAACGCGCCATGCGCGGCGTGGCGCTCGGCCGCAAGAACTGGCTGTCCGCCGGATCTGAAGGCGGAGGCAAAGCCGCCGCCATCGCACTCACCCTGATCGAGACCGCGAAGCTGAACAAGGTCGATCCGCAGGCCTGGCTCACCGATGTGCTCAGCCGCATCGCTGAGTATCCGGCGAAGCGCGTGGGTGAGTTGGCGCCTTGGTGTCGCGCCTCCATCGCAGCGCAGCCAGACAATCTCGTAGCCTGAGCTATGCCGACGCTTCAGTCTCTACGGCGTTTCACTCATGGCCCTCGGTTGGGTCTCTATGTCATCAAGAAACAGTTTGCAGTTACGCACTCCATTCCCGTGCCGGTAAGATGCAAAGCGCCCGTCACGCCATGCGGAAGTTCGTCAACCTGATGTCGCATCGAGTCTATGGCTGCAACGGTCAGTGCAATAGCAGATCGATTTACGGGTTCGGGACGAGGTCGCTCGTTCAATATATCGTCCACGGTCTGCGGTGCATCGTATCGAGTAATGAATATATCGCCTATACTTACGGGCTTTCCGTTGTTCGGAATTCCAATAACAACGAACCGACCTGCCGCGTCCACCTTCGCGCTCCTAACAAGAAGCTCTTTTTGCTGGATATTCATATCCATCCACCTCACTTTGCACGCCGCATAAATTCAGCGATTTGCGCTGGGGTCATCTTCGGAGCAGCATCGATCAGCGTGCTCCGAACACTGGGGCTTGCTACCGAACGAGGCAACGCCGGCATGCCCATTTCCGCCAGAATACCACGCGCTCTGTCGGCCGAGATATTATAGGGAGCTCTCGCCGAAAAGCGCTCAGCATTCATGAGCACACCCACCTCCCGTTCCTGTGCTGCCATCCAGTTGCCTCGACCAAAGGTTCCGATTTCAGAACGGCTGCCGAACAGCAGAACTCCCTCACCTGCCTGCGCTCGAGCTTCAAGGGCAAATATAGTCGCAACGTATGGGTCCATTGACGCTGAAACAGCCGTTGCCTGAGCACCCGGAGAGCCTCTCCACCCCGCCGATGTCCCTCGAAACAACTGAATGTCCCCTGTCAATTCAAGACTGCCCGAAATTTCCGCGCGCGTGAGGCCTGCCGTGCGAAGCGCTCGCAGTTCACCGAGCGAAAGTTTCGCGCCACCTTCTGCGACACCAAAAACGGCACGGGAGTCTCGCTATCAGTGCCGTCTATCTCGCTAAATTCCAATGTGCAGACAATGGCTTACCCCGCAGGGGGAGCCACTGCTTTTATCTTGCCTTCACCCCAAGCCCCCAGATGATGCTAATTCGGCCAATGAACGACATTCCACAGAACCAGATTCGCGCCATCTACGACGAGCACACGATCCGGGTGTACCAAGCCTACAGCGATGAGATTGCCGACGCCGCTTTGGCCCACGGCACGTTCGCCTCTCCACCCTTCAAAATGGATCGGATGACCTGGATTAAGCCCTCTTTTCTATGGATGATGTATCGCGCGGGATGGGGTTATAAGGACGCAGGCCAGCATCGGATTCTCGCGATCGACATTAGTCGGGAGGGGTTCGAGTGGGCTTTGGAACATAGCTGCCCTAGCCACCCCGCCCCTTCAATAAGCAAGGAAGATTGGGCCAAGCTGAAGGCTGCTTCGCCCGTGCGGATTCAGTGGGACCCCGAACGCGATCTGCACCTCCAGCCGTTGCCCTATCGCGCTATTCAGATCGGGCTGAGCGGAGAGGCCGTCAGCCTTTATGCGAGAAAGTGGATTCAACGGATTAGTGACATTACGCCGCTAGCTCATCGCCTCCACGACCTAATCGTAGAGGGGCATTACGTCGAAGCCAGAAGGCTACTCCCTGAAGAATTGGCCTACAACGGACTTATCTCTAATTAGATACCGACATCTCAAGAACAATATTGCTGTAGTTTTTCTCTCCATTAGGCAGAAGAGCCTTTAGCTCATCCATAGCGTACACAACTTCTATGGAGGCCCCTTCTTTAAATCTGTAAACATCTTGAGGAGAGTTTACGTAAATACCTTCGACGTGCTTTTGACCGTCACTAGTTACCATATCGAAGGTATTGGGAGCATCCACTGCATCCTGCCCCGTTGTGTAGACGCGCTGGATCACACCCGAAAGTCGCGCTGTTGGCATGACTCCGGCTCGGATGTTCGCCCACCATTCCGGTGAACCAAACAAGCCGAGATTGCCCTTCAGGCCGAGATACGGCTTATCCGCATTGAGCGTTAGAGCCTGAGCAAGCGCGATCTGCTCAGGATCGTGATCCAGTTCTTCAGATAGTTCGTACACTTTGAACATGCTCACCTTAGCCTCGTTTCTACTTTGGAAGCTGCTCAAATTTGACAATATTTTTATTGAAGGTCGTCAAGGCGCTGCCTCTTCCGAGGCCGGTGTTGACGACATTCCCCTCCAATTTAAGCATGGCATTGTTCGCAGTCCATCCCTTGGCCGCCACTGGCATTCCAGGGAATAGGTTTGCGGTTCCGGGGTTCGCAACCACGCCGATTTCCGAAAGCTGCTGAGCCGTCCCGGGTGCCGTCGTAACCCGAACAAGTACACCGTCATATCCTGCCGAGTAGGCTTGGGATGGCGAAACAAAGGTTTCGCCCGTTGCTGGAATCGCTCCGGTCCTTTGCATCCTGGCATAGTCTGCCGGGCTCATGCTTCGGTAGAATATCTCATTGCCGTGAGCGTCGAAGTCCAACACTTGGCTCAGTGGATTTGACGATCTGGTCGCCGGAACACCGACTTCGGCGAGTCCCCTCTCTGCGGCCCCAAGGCCGGACGCTTTCGAACCAAGTTCGTCAATGACGCGGAAACCGTCATCCAGAATCCCACTTCTCACCGCAATGACACCCCCCGCCGATACAAGACCGGTAATTGGCGCGTATGCTGCTCCACCTTCAGTGAACACCACGGCCGCCTCCCCCATTGGGGCCCAATTGGCGGG
>JAVBYB010000503.1 GCA_030824255.1 bacterium | reverse complement strand
CGCTGCTCGAAGCCGCAGCCGAAGCCGGTGCAAGGCGTGCGGGCTACGTGCTTCTGCGCTTGCCGCTGGAGATCGCCGCCCTCTTCACAGAGTGGCTGGAAGCGCATTATCCGGACCGCGCCAAACGCGTGATGTCGCTGCTCCGCTCGATGCATAAGGGCGAGGACTATCGCTCCGAGTGGAAAGTCCGCCAGCGCGGCGACGGCCCCTACGCCCAGCTGATCTCTGCCCGCTTCCGCAACACAGTCAAACGCCTCGGCCTCAACACCGAACGCACGGGTCTGCGCGCCGATCTCTTCCGCGTGCCGCAACCACAACACCCCGGTAGCCAGATGAATCTCTTCAGCGACCCGTGATGCAGCAGCAGGATCGACCCATTGAACGACCGCCCGTATGCTCTTCTCGCCGCACAGGAGACAGACAATATGCCTTCACGCAGCCTGATCCTCCTGCTGTCCGCCGGAAGTATCTTCACGCTCGGCCACTCCGCCCAGGCACAGGAAACCGATTGCACTGACCCGTTCTTCCAGCGGGAGATCAACCGCTGCGCCGCGCTCCACTTCGAGAAGGCCGATGCCGCGCTGGCTCTGATTTATCAGGATGCGCTCGTTCGCCTGAGGGCGCAGGACGAAGACCTGAAAGACGTCGATCCCCGCCTTGTCGGCGCAGAAAATGGCCTGCGGAACGCGCAGGCCGCATGGATTCGCTACCGCGATGCGCACTGCGAAGTCATGGCCGTTCCCTCGCGCGGCGGCAGCATGGAGCCGATGGTGATTTCCGCCTGCAAGGCCGACCTTACCGAGGTTCGGACCCGCCAACTGAAGGACATGCTCGACGAGCTCGGTTGAACCATCGCGCAACGCCCTGCAACGACTCAGGCGTTATGGTAAATGCAAAATTAACTACGGATTCAATGGGTTGTTTACCGGACTCAGCGAGTCTCACCGCTTCAGTCCCCTTCGGGCGTAGCGTGAGACAGCTCCATGGCGATCAAAACGATCGACCCCACTGTTCAGAAGAACACGAAGGCCAAGGCTTCCAGCGCTTCATCGCGCGTTTTGGCGAAGCCCGTCCTCCCGCTCGATCAGATCGTCATCGGCGACTGCATCGAATCGATGAACGCGCTGCCGCCCAACTCGGTAGACCTCATCTTCGCCGATCCGCCCTACAACCTGCAACTCGGCGGCGACCTCACGCGCCCCGACAACTCCCATGTCGACGCCGTGAACAATGACTGGGACAAGTTTGATTCGTTCGCCGCATACGACGAATTCACGCGCGCCTGGCTCAAGGCCGCCCGCCGCATCCTCAAGGACGACGGCGCCATCTGGGTGATCGGTTCCTATCACAACATCTTCCGCGTCGGCGCGGCGATCCAGGATCTCGGTTTCTGGATTCTCAACGATGTGGTGTGGAACAAGGCCAACCCGATGCCCAACTTCAAGGGTACGCGCCTCACCAACGCGCACGAAACGCTGATCTGGGCGACGCGCTCGGAGAAGCAGAAGCGCTACACCTTCAATTACGACGCCCTGAAAACCGCCAATGACGATGTGCAGATGCGCTCCGACTGGTGGACGCTGCCGATCTGCTCGGGCGGCGAGCGCATGAAGAATGACGACGGCCGCAAATCGCATCCCACGCAGAAGCCGGAAGCCCTGCTCCACCGCATTATCGTCGGCACGACAAATCCGGGCGACGTGATCCTTGATCCGTTCTTCGGCACGGGCACGACGGGCGCGGTCGCCAAACTGCTCGGCCGCCACTTCATCGGGCTTGAGCGCGATTCCGACTACATCGACGTCGCCACCCGCCGCATTAACAACGTCCGCACACTCGGCGCCGAAGACATCGAAGTCCAGACCTCGAAGAAATCCGAACCCCGCGTTCCCTTCGGCGCGCTGGTCGAACACGGCCTCGTCCGCCCCGGCGACCGCCTCTCTTGTCCGCAGAACCGCCATGTCGCCCGCGTCCGCGCCGACGGCAGCCTGATGACAGGCGAATCCTCCGGCTCGATCCACCGCATGGGCGCGCATGTTCAGAATGCGCCGTCCTGCAATGGCTGGACGTTCTGGCACTTCAAGTCGGACACGGGCCTCGCCCCGATCGACCTGCTGCGCCGCAAGTTCCGCACCCAGATGGGGCTGACCTAGCCAACGCGTTGCGGCGCCGCCTAGAGTTCGCTTGCTGCCTTGTCTGCAGGACCGGAAGGAAACGCCATGTCCAAACTGCGCGTAAATGGCTTCTCCATCTCGCTCGACGGCTTCGGCGCCGGCCCGAACCAGAGCCTCGAGAACCCGCTGGGCGAACGCGGGCCTGAACTGCACAACTGGTTCTATCCCACCGAGACGTTCCAGAAGACGGTGCTGGGCCAGGATCGCGGGGCAAAGGGCATCGACAACGATTTCGCGACGCGCGGCTTCGACAATGTCGGAGCCTGGATCATGGGCCGCAACATGTTCGCCCACTCACGCGGACCGTGGACGGATGATGGCTGGAAAGGCTGGTGGGGCGACACCCCGCCCTACCACGTCGACACCTATGTGCTGACGCACCACCCACGCCCGCCGCTGGAGATGGAAGGCGGCACCACCTTCCACTTCGTCACTGATGGCATCCACGCCGCACTTGAGCGCGCGAAAAAATCAGCGAACGGGAAAGACGTCCGCATCGGCGGCGGCGCAGCGACGATCCGCGAATACCTGAAGGCCGGGCTCGTCGACGAGATGCACATCTCGCTCGCGCCCGTCCTGCTCGGCAAGGGCGAGCCGCTGTTCCAGGGCATCGACCTCACCGCGGCAGGCCTCAATCAGGTGAGCCAGATACCCGGCGAGAACACCGTGCACTACGTGCTGACACGCTAGCGCGGGTCCAGCCCCTTCTTCGCCTCAGCCATTCCCTGGTTCAGCCAGCCAAGCTCATTGCGGTTGGTCGAGGCTTTGACCAGCGCCTCGAACGCCGCAACGCGGGCGCGCAGCACATCCTTGTCCCCCGGCGCGCCTTCAAGGCCGATCGAGGTGAGATGCAGAGCCTCGACCAGCTTGCCCTGTCCGACGAGTGCAACCGCTTCGTTCGCAATCACCTTCGGCCCGCCAGCCAGTTTCACCAGCGAACCTGAAACAGTGTCCCGGCCTTCGGGGAACATGTTCTCCGCGTCGCCCGAGAACCAGCCAACATAGCCTTCGTAGATGCCACGCACGGTCCACGAGATCTTGCCATAGCCCTCGCCCACATCGAGCTCTGGCGGCAACTTGATTTCCCGCATCAGCGTGTGCACGTCCTTGCCTTCGTTCATGCCCGTCACAACGGCGTCGTGCACATAAACGATCGCATCGCGCATCTTCGTGAACTGGCGCTTGATCTCCTGCGTGCCGACGATGGCCGGGCCGTGACTTGGCACGACGATCTCGGGCTCAAGCGCCAGCACTTTTTCGAGCGATGCGATGTACTCCAGCGGCCAGCGCGGCCGCGTGCCGCGCAGCGTGTACATATTCGGGAACGACTCGTAGAAATTGTCGCCGATGAACGCCGCTTTCAGGCTCGGAACCCAGACCGTCAGGTGGTCCGGCGTCTCGCCGGGCGTGTGGATCAGCTGCAGCTTCACCCCGCCCGCATCGAGATCGAGCGTGTCGTCGAACGTCATGTCAGGCTTGATGCTGTTCAGCGCGTTTGCTGCGGCGGCCACCATCTGCGGGCTCGGCGATGGACCGGCGACTGCCCCGCCCTGCCCGGCAAACTGGAACTGCGCCGCATTGCGCCGCGCGTAGAAGCCGCCCAGCATCCGCTGGTACTGCAGGAATTCCTCGAACGCCGCATGCGCGACCACTTTCGCGCCCACACCCCGCCACAGCGCAACCCCGCCTGTGTGATCACCATGGCCGTGGGTGAGGATGACATAGGCCGCCTTCGTCACGCCGCTCTGTTGAAGCAGGTCGAAATGCGCGCGCGAGGCCGGCGGGCGCGATGTATCGATGATCACGGCGCCGGCGGGCGTATCGAGGACGATGGTGTTGGAAGAAACATTTCGCCCGACCACATAGCGAAGGCCGGGCGCAATCTGTTCGACCGAGAGATTGATCGAGGGATCAGCGAAGTCCATCGAAGCGGGTAGCGGCGGGTTTGCCGCTGGCGGCGTCTGCCCGACAGCAACCGGCGGCGCCTGGCACGCGCACAGCGCGATCAATCCAGCAAGACCAGCAATTTTCTGCATCCCACGATCCCCATGCTTGATTGATACCACACAGTACCATTCATGCATAATACGGTTCCGCGCTCAGCGCGCAACGCTCAATCGCTTCTTTGCTTGCTCCCGCTTGAGCTTGTAGCCCACCCGCGCAATGGCCTCGATAGCCGGGACAAGCTCTCGGCCCAACGGCGTCAGCGAATACTCAACCGATGGCGGGGATGTATCGACGACACGCCGGTCCACAATGCCAACCGCTTCCATCTCCTTGAGGCGCGTCGACAGCATCTTCGCGGAGATTGGCTTCACATCATCGCGCAGCTCGGAGAAACGACGTACGCCGCCCGACAGATACCAGATGATATTTGGGGTCCATGCGCCGCCGATGAGGTCCATGCAGGCGCCGATGGGGCACATCTCCGCCTGCTGGCGAACGGCGCTCTTGCGAACCTTCAGCGGCATTACCGGTCGCTCCCCTGGTTACCCGGCGGTTACATGTTTTTTGCAGGTATCATGTGGCGATGTGGTTTCAAAATGTAATCGCGTGACCTAACTGATGCGCAGAACACGGAGGACATCCATGAAACTCTACTACATGCCCGGCGCCTGCTCGCTGGCCACGCACATCCTGCTGCGGGAAGCCAATGTGCCGTTCGAACTCGAACGCGTCGGCCGCGACAAGAAGACGGAACATGGCGAGGATTTTCTCGCGTTGAACCCGAAAGGTTATGTCCCGGCGCTGAAGCTGGATGATGGCGATATCGTCACCGAGAACGTCGTGCTGCACGGCTACGTGGCCGACCTGAAGCCCGAGACGAAACTCGCCCCCGCCCACGGCACCAAGGCGCGCTTGAAGCAGGACGAACTCGCAGTCTTCATCTCGACGGAGATCCACAAGAGCTACAGCCCGCTCTTCAATCCGGCGATAACGGACGATGGACGCAAAGCCGCGATCGACAAGCTACTGACGCGCTACAAGCTGATCGAAAACGTGCTGGCAGATGGCCGCACTTACCTGACGGGCGGCACCTTCGCCACGGTCGACGCCTACCTGTTCACCGTCACCAACTGGTCCAACACCCTGAAGGTCGATCTGTCAGCCTTCCCGAACCTGCTCGCCTTCCAGACGCGGGTCGCCGCCCGCCCCGCCGTGCTGGCGTCGCTGGTTGCCGAAGGGCTCGTGAAAGCCGCCTGATCTAGGGGGTTGCGGGGGTGTGCGCCGCACGCTCCCGCGCCTCGGCCAGAGTTGGGTAGAACTGCATGAAGACCGTGTCGTGGGCACCCGCGTGCTGGTCGTGGCAGGAATAGCAGGCCTGGCTGCGCGGAATGGCGTTGCCCGTTTTGGCGCCGGCGGCAAAGCCGTAGAATGTCCACGTTCCCGGTCCGCCCTTCTCGTCCTTCACATGCAGGGAGCGGCCGACGACAGCGCCCTGCGTCTTGCCGCCCTTGGCCGGCGCGATCTCCTCCACCGGACGGCGCACCTCAAGCTGCAGCACCGCGCCAACCGGAAACTTTCCGGTCGCCACGAACGTGTCGTAGCTGTCCGGATCAAGCCGCACGGTGTTCAGCGTCGTGCCGCCATCGCCCTCGTACTGCAGTGCATAGGTCGTCCCGACAGTCGGCCAGCGATCCATGTTCTCGGGAATGATGATCTTGCCTTCAGCGTCAAAGCTCGGTCCCGCAACCGCAGCAGCCGTGAGCGACACAGCAGCAGCTGCGCCTGCCAGAAGGAGGATAAGGCGTTTCATGTTCCGTCCCGTATCTGGCCCGCCTTTGCGGCGAGCTCTTGTCTGACCCTGTGTGTAATGAGCCTTTGTCCGCGCCATCGGGCAAGGGTCCGCGCCCCGCAATTACAGACAAAGAGACGTCCAATCAGGACAGTCAGGCCGTTCTCACGCAGCCTTGAAGGACAGATAGCCGACTAGCGTCCTTCTTCGTCAGCGTTCGCGGCCACGGTCCCGCCAGCACGCTCCTGCGCGCGTGCGCCGGCAAGGATGCCTTCCATCGCATAGTTGCCTTCGTGACAGGCATACTCGTGCGACGGCAGCGGCGACGCGTTGAACGCCATCTCCCCCTTCCACGGCTGGGTATATTGTGCAGGGTCATCCACGACGAACTCGTAGGTGATCTGCTTGTCGTCCCAGCGCGTGAACCGCTCGACCAGCTTGCCGTCCTTGGACACATAGCCGCGCTGCTGCGGATGCACGTTGCGCGTCTCCACCACCAGCGAGTCGCCCTCATACCAGCCGACGGAATCGCCCAGCCACTGCTTGATCACGCCGGGCCGGAAACTGGCGCGCGCCGCGTCTGCATTTGCAAAAATCGGAACGATGCGCGCGTCATGCACCATCTCGACCAGGATCATCGCATGCGTGGGAGACTGCACGATCTGGTACACGTTGTTGTAAAGCACGTTGGTCATCACCGGCCCGCCGGTGTTGCCAAAGCCGATGATGCAGCGCTCGCCCATCGGTCGCGTCTCAGGGTTGTCATAGCTGCCGAAGCCGCCGCCAGAATTGCGGTCCACTGCACCCGGCCCCTGCACTGTTCCAGTGGGTGCAGCCGCGCCTGTCGGCCGCGCCGGCTGCGCCGCCGGCCGGGCCGGGGCCGCTGCGCCGACACGCGGGATGCGTCCGTTCGCCGGCTCCACGATCCAGGATGAACGCGGCGTGCCCTTCACGCGGGCCACGTGGCTGCCCTGATCCACCCAGAACGCATTGTAACCGCCGCCCGACAGAAGATCCGTCCCGTCCAGAAGCTTCACGTCCTCAGGCCGGTTCTGCTTCGAGTCTTCGCGGGTCCGGTTATTGTAGTAGTCCTCGCCCTCGGCCTTCGCGACCTCAGCGTCGCTTAAAACGAGATTCGGGAAGTCGGCATCGCGCTGCATGTTGGTGATGGAGGCATTGCTCCAGAAGCCCTGCAGGTCAGGCGCGCCCCATGGCGTCTTCGGCGGGGCATACCCAGGCGCGGACTGCGCGCTGGCGACCCCGGCGATGGATACGGCGACAGCAGACGCGAGCAGCGCCGCCCTGAGCGTGGCGAGTTTCATGTAGACCTCCTCCGGTTGGCGACGCGCGATGTCTTGCCGCAGCGTCTGCCAGTGACTGGTTTTGCCGGAGCGCTCGTACAGAGGCAAGACCGATGGCCAACTGCGCGGGGACGGATCTTCCAATTCACACGGTGTTGTGTAGGGAAACCGACAATATCTTTGCTGCGGCGCCGCAATCGGCTAGGGAAGGCGCCTCGGAAACCGGAGTGAGTGAAAATGGCGGACGGCGTGGTGATCGCGGACCTGCTGGCGACAGTTCGGCAGGCGGCTCTGGACGCCGAAGCCTATTTTCTTGAGCTCCGCAAGTCGGTGGCTGAAGTCGTTGCCCCCGGCGGCAAGGTCGACCGCCGCAAGATTGACGAGGAACAGCGCGCCACGCATGGCCTCGCCTGGGTGCTCACCTATGTCGAGACGCTGAAGGAAACCGCAAACTGGGCCGACCGCATCAATGCAGAGGGCCGGTTTGGCGAGATCGAACAGCTGCTCACCCAGATCCTCTTCGGCGAATACCTGTTCCAGCTTGGCGGCGGCCTGCCGATGACCCAGCTGGAAATCGTCCGCCCGAACGACATGACGACGGATGCCACCGTCATCCAGAAACTCGGTACGCCGGCGATCCTCACTTTGATCACGCGGGGTAACACCGCCGCCGCCCGCATGGCGGCCGCCAAACATATCCGCGGCTTCCTCGACAGCCAGAAAGCCACCGTCGAATACACCGGCCTTGAAGACACGTTCGAGCAGATCCGCGACCAGTTCCGCGCTTTCGGGAAGGAAGTCGTCGAGCCGTACGCGCACGAATGGCACATGAAAGACGTGCTCATCCCCGACGCTGTTGTGAAACAGATGGGCGAGATGGGCGTGTTCGGCCTCACCATCCCCGAAGAGTTCGGCGGTCTCGGCCTCGGCAAGACATCGATGTGCGTCGTCTCCGAGGAACTCAGCCGCGCCTATATCGGCGTTGGCTCCCTTGGCACCCGCTCGGAAATCGCAGCCGAACTCCTCCTCAATGGCGGCACGCGCGCCCAGCAGGAGAAATACCTGCCCGGCATCGCGTCCGGCGAAATCCTGCCGACCGCCGTATTCACCGAACCGAACACCGGCTCGGACCTCGGCAGCTTGCGCACCCGCGCCACGCGCGATGGCGACACCTGGAAGATCACAGGCAACAAGACGTGGATCACGCACGCCGCCCGCGCCGACCTGATGACAGTGCTCGCCCGCTCGATCCCGGACACCAACAACTTCTCCGGCCTCTCCATGTTCATCTGCGAGAAGCCGCGCGGCACCGACGAGACCCCCTTCCCCGCGAATGGCATGACCGGCGGCGAGATCGAAGTTCTCGGCTATCGCGGCATGAAGGAATACGAGATCGGCTTCGACGGTTTCGAAGTGCCCGCCGGAAACCTGCTCGGCGAAGTGGAAGGCCAGGGCTTCAAGCACCTGATGGCGACCTTCGAAGGCGCCCGTATCCAGACCGCAGCGCGCGCCATCGGCGTTGCGCAGTGCGCGCTTGAACTCGGCCTGAAATATGCTCTGGACCGCACGCAGTTCGGCCGCCAGATCTTCGACTTCCCGCGCACCTCGGACAAGCTGGTGATGATGGCCGCCGAACTCATCGGCGTCCGCCAGCTCACCTACTTCTCGGCGCGCCAGAAGGACGAAGGCAAGCGCTGCGATCTCGAGGCAGGCCTCGCCAAGATGCTCGCCGCCCGCATCGCCTGGGCCGCAGCCGACAACGCCTTGCAAGTCCACGGCGGCAACGGCTTCGCGCTTGAGTATCCGGTCAGCCGCGTCCTCTGCGACGCCCGCATCCTCAACATCTTTGAGGGCGCTGGCGAAGTGCAGGCCATGGTGATCGCCCGCCGCACCATCGACGAGTATATCGGCGCGAAGAACTAGGGCTCTCAGGCGCGCACCTTCGCGGCCAAAGACGGTGAGGACCACGCGCCCGTCCACAAGCAGGCGCTGGCGTAGCCGCCGTTACACTTTCGCGATGCGGCGCGTGAGCGCCCGTATTGTGATCAGGTGGATAACACTCGCGCCAACACGGGCAGCAAGGCTTGCCCCGCCATTCTCCCGGCGACATGATTGCGCGAATGCAGGGCCGGCGAACTTCGTCTCCTGTTTGATGCAAACAGGAGACGCCGCATGAGCGACGCCGCCCAGATTTCTTCGCCCGAGACGCAGCGCCAGAAGGGCTTCCTCGGCTTTGTCGAGAAGGTCGGCAACTTCCTGCCCGACCCTATCATGATCTTCGTCTGGCTGATCGGCTTCCTGATGGTGCTGTCGGCCATCGGCGCGGCGCTCGGCTGGTCCGCCTCCCTCACCTATCCGGGAACGTCCGCCCCGCAATACTCCACGCTGGAAAACGGCATCCTCACCTATCAGGCCGAAAGCCTGTTCTCCGAAGCGAACATCTCGCGCCTCCTGACCGAAGCGCCGCGCACCCTGACGGGCTTTGCCCCGCTCGGCCTGGTGCTGCTGGTTATGTTTGGCGCAGGCGTCGCCGAGCGTACGGGTCTCTTCAGCGCGCTGATCCGCGGCAGCCTGCGAGATGCCCCCCGGATCATCCTGACGCCGCTGGTCTGCGTCATCGGCATGGTGTCTCACCATGCATCGGACGCCGCCTACCTGGTCTTCATTCCTCTCGCCGGGCTTCTCTATGCCGCTGTCGGCCGGCATCCGCTCGCCGGCATCGCGGCCGCTTTCGCCGCAGTCTCGGGCGGCTATGCCGGCAATATCACCCCGGGCCAGATCGACGTGCTGCTATTCGGCTTTACGCAGGAAGCTGCGCGCATCATCGACCCGGCCTGGACCATGAACCCGCTGGGCAACTGGTGGTTCATCCTTGGCATTGTCGTTGTGTTCACGCCCATCATCTGGTTCGTGACGGACCGCGTGGTGGAGCCGCGCCTTGGCAAATGGGGCGGCGAGGCCGACGACGCGCTGAAGGCCGATCTTGCCAAGTCCGCTGTCACGCCCGTCGAGAAGCGCGGCCTGGCCTGGGCCGGCGTCACGGCTCTCCTGATCGTGGCGCTGTTTGCGGCGTTGTGCTTCTGGCCGGGTTACACGCCGCTGATCGACGAGAACGCCGCGGGTCCGGCCCAGCTTCAGCCGTTC
>JAVBYB010000468.1 GCA_030824255.1 bacterium | reverse complement strand
CGGACAACGTTCTGCGGGGCGCCGCTGGCGCAGATATTCTCGTCGGTCTCGCTGGTAGCGATCGCCTGGAAGGCGGAGCCGGCGCGGACTGGATCGTCGGCGGCGATGGCAATGATCGCTTGGTAGGCGGAGATGGTGTCGACTCGCTCACCGGCGGCGCTGGCGCAGACACCTTCGACCTTGGCGCCAACGCCGTCTGGGATGTCGGCTTCGACTTCAATACGGCTGAAGATCGGTTCTCGCTCGCCGGCCTTTCCTGGCTTGGCTTCGTCACGCTCGATGCGGATGGCGACGGCCAGTCGGACGACACGCTGCTCGGCTATGCTGGCGGCAACTTCGTGGCGCTCAATGTTGCAGGCCTGACCCTTGCGCAATGGAATGCACTGGTTGATGCGCCGGCCGCTGCCGATCAGGAAACCGAGATGGCGCTGTTTGCGGCAATCGGCGAACCCGAAGCGCCGGCCTCGCTCGCAAGGCCAACCCTGCTATGGCCAGACAATGATGATCTGCGCGGTCTCGCTCCGGAACTGCGGGGGATCGCTCAGGACGAGGCGCCGGGCTGGGGGCTGTTCGGATAGACCGAAGGCCAGTTTCAACGCAAAAGAGCCACAGCGCGCTGCGGCCCTTCTTCGTTTGACACGCTTTGGCGCGATCTTGTCAGCCGGCCGTGGCAGGCGCCGGCTTTTTCGTTGCCGCCACCAGTATCTTGTCGAGCATGGTAAGGCTGTCAGCGATTGCCTGCGCGCCATCGCAGCGGTTGCACGCGGCCCACATTGCGCTGAGCGCGTCGTGCTGGTCTGCGGCGCCATTGATGTCGCCGAGCATCACGTGCGCCACGCCCAGCCGCGCCTTCGGCTCCGGCCGCGTCGGCTCATTCGCAACGGCAGCGGCGAGAGACGCTTTCGCCTCGGGCCATTTCTCGAGCCCGAGCTGACTCAGCCCCATCAGATAGCTGGCATCGCTGGTGGTGGGCGCGAACGACAGAAGCTTGGCGAAGTTCTTTTCGGCCTGCGCAAAGTTCCCGGCCTGCAGCGCGGCCAGCCCCTCCTTGCGCTCCGTCTCACGCGCCCGCTTCTTGTCCTCGTCGATGCGAAGCGACCTGTCGATGGCGTTGATATCGTTGCCGCCGCTCAGCCCCGGCTGTGCGCTGGCGACGCCGGCGGACGAACCGACCGCAGCAAGAACCAGTACCGAAACGATCAGTCCGCGCATCGCATCCTCCCATATGCTTCGTTTCAGCCAGCATAGACCACCGGCAGAAAGTTCAGCATCAGGTTTTGTCGGAAGCTCGCGCTGTTGTGCTGCTAGCCACGCTGGTTGCCGTAGCGTCGACGCGGGTGGAGCGTCGAGGGCATGTCATCCTGCAGCGCCATGTCCCTCGGGTGCTGCGTCCGCGCGACTGAATGTAATGGTCGCCCGCATGCCGCTATCGGGCGCCGACTCGATGCTCAGGACAGCGCCCGCATTCTGCTTGAGGGACTGCACGATCAGCGCCGTCATCTTGCCCGGAACAGGCCAACGCGCGCCTTCCGGCAGCCCCCTGCCGTCATCGGCCACGATGACGTTGCATCCGGTCTGCGTCACAAGACTATGAAGCGTGATCGTGCCGCCCTCGCGCCCTGTGAAAGCGTGCTTGAGGGAGTTGGTCAGCAGCTCGTTGACGACAAGCCCCGTCGGCATCGCGACGTTGATCGACACGGGCCAGGCATCAACCTTGAGGTCTAGCCGAATGCCTTCCACCGCATGCGCCTGCATCACGGAAGACGCGATCTGGCTGAGATAGACGCCAAGGTCGATGCTGTCGTCGACAGGGCTCTCCGCCATCGACCTGTAAAGCAGCGACAATGAATCGATCCTGCCGGCCAGCCGGTCGAAAGGCTCCTTCGCCGGATTGCCGCGCAGGTTACGGGCTTCAAGCCGGATCAGCGCCGTGATCATCTGGAGATTGTTCTTCACGCGATGCTGCAGCTCGCGGAGGAGGATGTCCTTCGCCTGTACCTGCTGCTCCAGCTTCTCCTGGTCCGTCGACGCGCGATCGCCGATGTTGGCAAGCGCCACAAGGCGATAGGTGGGCGCGCCCTCCTCATTGAGGATGATGTTCGACCAGGCATCCACGGAGATCGCCTCGCCGTCGTTCCCGATCCGGAATACGCCCAGATAATCGTCGGCGCTCGTGATGGCGTCGCTGAGCGTCTTGTCCTCTGCAGCGCCAACGCCGACGCCGGACAACACGTCCCAGGTTTTCCCGAGCACTGCGCTCGCGGGTTCGCGCATCAGGCGCTCGAATCCGAGATTGGCGTAGGTGATGGTTTCCGTTGGCGCCAGTTGCGAGACGGCGACGGCGAACGGCATGTGGTCGAGAAACTGCTTGAAGCGGTCGCTTTCAAGCGCCTCGGCCAGATGCGGCGTCTCCGACAGGTGTTCCGCGCTCTCCGAGCCGCTGGGGCTATCCGGGTTCATTCCGCTGGCTCCTGCCATCTGCGTGAGCCTTTCGGCGAAATCACGCCATTGGGCCGATGCCCCGCGTTTGCAAGACAATTGTGCAGCGATATGACTCTTATGGAGTTCCATGCGGGCGCATTCCCCAAAAAGCAGAAGGGCCGCAGTCGCCTGCGGCCCTTCCTTCATCTGGTCAGTCCGGCCGCGCCTGGCCGTTATGCAAACAGCGCATCGATGTCGTCCTGCGTGGTCGCAGGGCCGTTCATCGCGGGGCCGTTGAGCAGCAGCTCGCGCTTGCGAGCGTCTTCCGGGGTTTCTTCCTGCGCCGTGTCTACAACGCCGAGCGCACTGGCGAACTTCGTCACACGATCCTCGATGTGGCGCAGGGTCGAGATAACCTTGGTCACGCGCTGGCCGGTCAGATCCTGGAACGAGCAGGCTTCGAAGATGCGCATCATCGCCGCGTCCACATCCGCCTTGTAGGCGGCGAGGTCGGTCGGCTCTTTCGCCATCAGCCCTTCGGCTTCGGCCATGATGGTCTCGGTGGCCTTCTCGGTGTCGCGCACAACGGCATCCAGTTCGACGGATGCGCCGGGCAGGCGCGTGTCCTTGATGTCATTGGCCTGAAGGCCCGAAATCTCGTCGCGCGCCTTCTGGATGAAGTCGGCCAGATAGCGGAACTCGCCAATGATGGACTTGTCGAGCGAGCCGAAGAAGGCGGTCATTGCATCGGCCATCTGATGCGACAGGTCGAGAACCTCGACCAGCGGGCGCTCGCGAACGCCGGTTGCGCGGAGCTGGTCCATCGCAACACGGATTTTCTGTGCAGCTTCTGCAGCAGCCATGGCTAGAACTCCCCCAGCACCGTCTTGAGTTTGCCCTTCAGCGTTTCCGCGTTGAACGGCTTCACGATGTAGTTGTTCACGCCGGCCTTCTTCGCCGCGATGACGTTCTCCGTCTTCGACTCGGCGGTCACCATGATGAACGGGGTGGCTTTCAGCTTGTCGCTGGCCCGGACCTGCTGGAGCAGTTCGAAGCCGGTCATCGGCTCCATGTTCCAGTCGGAGATCACAAGGCCGAACTTGCCGGCGTTCAGCTTTTCGAGGGCCTGCTTGCCGTCCTTGGCTTCTTCAATGTTCTTGAAGCCAAGCTGGTTGAGCAGGTTCCGGATAATCCGGATCATAGTCTGATAATCGTCCACGACGAGGACGGGCATGGACAGGTCGACGGCCATGTTCCAAAGAACTCCCAAGGCAGGTGCTATGGGCATAGGCATACCAGCGGACGCCAAATATTTGGTGAATCAGAGGAAAAATCGAAGGCCCGTGCGTTAACGCCTATGGCCGAGATATGGGAATCGGCTGATTTGCCGCCCCGCGCGGGCCAAAAGCGGTTTCCAGGCGCCCGCCTGATGCTTTATGGACCCGCCAGACCGGGTGGGGCACAGGCCGGTATAGAAGGTTAGACGGCATGAAGACGGGCAAGACGTTCGCGGACCTGGCGCTGGGCATGCAGGTGTCCATCCAGAACACTGTATCCGAGCAGGACGTTGTAGATTTCGCCCGCGTGTCCGGCGACTACAATCCGCTGCATATGGACGAAGACTACGCCAAGACCACCCAGTTCAAGGGCCGCATCGCCCACGGCGCGCTGTCCGCATCGTACATCTCCGCGATCCTGGGCAACGACCTGCCGGGGCCGGGCGCCGTCTTCATGGAGCTGAACCTGAAGTTCGTTCGCCCCGTGCGTATCGGCGACATGGTGACGTCGACCGCCGAAGTCATCGAGATGGTCGAGCGTGGTTATCGCGTTCGCCTCGGCGTGAAGGGCGAAGTTGACGGCAAGGTCGTCATGAAGGGCGATGCGCTCGTGATGGTTCCGTCCGGCAAGACCGAATAGGCCATGCTGACGGGCGCCGCGATCGCGCTGGGAAACTTCGACGGTTTGCACGCCGGTCACCGCGCGGTCATCGAAAGCGCACGCAAGGAGGCCCAACGCCTCGACGCGCCGCTCGGCGTCGCCACCTTTGAGCCCGCGCCCCGCCGCTTCTTCCAACCAGATGCGCCGCCCTTCCGCCTGATGACGCCCGCGCGTCGACAGATCGCGCTGGACGCTCTGCAGATCAACGCGCTGCACCTGCTGCGCTTCGACGCCGTCATGGCCGCCATGACGGACCGCGAGTTCTGCGAGCGCGTCATTGTCGATGAGGTCGGCGCCAGGTCCGTCAGCGTCGGCTTCGACTTCCGCTTCGGCAAAGGCCGCATGGGCGATGCGGACAGCCTCCGCCGCCACGGCGCTGATCTGGGCTTTGATGTCTGCATCGTCGACGAAGTGAAGGACGCCGGCGAGAAAGTCTCTTCCTCCGCCATCCGCGCCGCCATCGAGCGTGGCGACATGGACGAAGCCCGCCGCGGCCTCGGTGAGTGGTGGACCACGGACGCCGTCGTCGAGCATGGCGAAAAGCGCGGCCGCACGCTTGGCTTTCCCACCGCGAACATGCAGCTCGGCGAGATCGTGCATCCCGCCCACGGCGTCTACGCGGTCTGGGCGCGGCAGGACGAGGAGGCAGTCTGGCGCCCCGGCGTCGCCAGCTTCGGCCGCACGCCCACCACCGGCCTCCGCGACCCGCTGCTGGAAGTCGTGATCTTCGACTGGTCCGGCGACCTCTATGGCAAACGCCTGCACACGGCCTTCGCAAAGTTTCTGCGTCCGCAAACCCATTTCGCCGGGCTGGAAGAGTTGATCGCCGCCATGAACCAGGATGCGGCCAACGCGCGGGATTTGCTGGCGAACCAGCGTCCTCCGGCCGCCTGATGGCGCATCTCCGGGCGGAAACAGCCACTGGCGAAGCAGGGCAGGCCTTGCTATCAGCCGGACATGACTCCAGCGGCGATCAAGCGAATTATGGGCCCGGCGGACGCGATCTAGCGCGCTCCCAGCCGGGAAAGTCGTAACCGCCCTCAGGCCCCAATCCAGCGACGCCCAGATCCGAACATGACACGTACCGATAAAGACGGCTCCAAAGACGACGCAGCGAACCCGTACAAGGACACGCTGTTCCTCCCGAAGACCGAATTCCCGATGCGCGGCGGCTTGCCCCAACAGGAGCCCGCGCGCCTCGCGAAATGGGAAGCGGCCGACATCTACAGCCAGCTCCGCGCCGATGCGAAAGCGCGCAACGCCCCGGCCTTCATGCTGCACGACGGCCCGCCCTACGCGAACGGCCACATCCACATCGGCACCTCGATGAACAAGATCCTCAAGGACCTTGTCATCCGCACGCGGCAGATGACCGGCTTCGACGCCGACTACATCCCCGGCTGGGACTGCCACGGCCTGCCGATCGAGTGGAAGGTCGAGGAAGAATACCGCGCAGGCGGCAAGCAGAAGCGCGACGTCCCGATGGTGGAATTCCGCACCGCCTGCCGCGCCTACGCGCAGAAGTGGATCGACATCCAGCGCACCGAGTTCAAGCGCCTCGGCGGCGCCGGCAACTGGTCGAACCCGTACCTGACGATGGACTATTCGTCCGAAGCCGCCACCGTGCGCGAGTTCCTGAAAGTCGCCATGAGCGGACAGCTCAAGCGCGGCGCCAAGCCCGTCATGTGGTCGCCCGTCGAACAGACCGCGCTCGCCGAAGCCGAAATCGAATACGCCGACCGCAAGGCGCAGATGATCTGGGTCAAGTTCCCGGTCGGAAACGGAGTCCACACTGACGCCAGCGTCGTCATCTGGACAACCACCCCGTGGACGATCCCCGCCAACCGCGCGGTCAGCTTCAATCCCGAGATCGCCTACGGCCTCTACGAATGTGAGACGCTGGAGCAGGGCCTCGCCTTCGATCCGTGGATCAAGCCGGGCGACAGGCTCATCCTCGCCGACAAGCTGGTCGAGCCGGTGATGAAGGCCGCCAAGGCGGCGAGCTGGAAGCGCCTTTCAGACGTCTCCGCCACGCAACTGCAGGCGATGACGCTTGCCCATCCGCTCCGCAACGCCGGTCTCGGCGGCTACCAGTTTGATGTCCCCATGCTCGCTGGCGGCCACGTCTCCGACGACACCGGCACCGGCTTCGTCCACACGGCGCCCAGCCATGGCGAAGACGACTACGAAGTCTGGCTCGCAACTGGCCACAAGAACTCGGACATCCCGAACACGCTCGACGAGTTCGGTCGCTACACCAATGAATGTCCCGGCTTCGAAGGCCTCGCAGTCATCGAATTCGAAGGCAAGAAACGCGGGCAGGATGGTCCGGCCAACAAGGCGGTGATGGACAAGCTGCTTGAGGCGGGAAACCTCCTCGCGCGCGGCATGACCACGTTGCGCGACGCTCACTCCTGGCGCTCGAAAGCCCCCGTCATCCGCCGCGGCACGCCGCAATGGTTCATCGCGATGGACCAGCCGCTGACCCATTTCGCAGGCAAGGAAGGCAAGACCCTCCGCCAGCTCAGCCTTGAAGCCATCGACGCCACTGTCTTCACGCCTGAGCGCGGCCGCCAGCGCATCCGCGCCATGGTGGAAGAACGTCCCGACTGGCTCATCTCGCGCCAGCGCGCCTGGGGCGTGCCGCTCACGCTCTTCGTCAACCGCGCAACCGGCGAAATCCTGAAAGACTCCGCCGTCAACGAGCGCATCACCGCCGCCGTCGCAAAGACCGGCGCCGATGCCTGGTTCGGCGGCGAGGCTGCCGACTTCCTCGGCCCGAATTACAACCCGGCCGACTACGAGAAGATCAACGACATTCTCGATGTGTGGTTTGACTCAGGCACGACGCATGCCTTCACGCTGGAAGATCGCGGTCTCAAATGGCCTGCGGACATCTACCTCGAAGGCTCCGACCAGCATCGCGGCTGGTTCCAGTCCTCGCTGCTCGAAAGCTGCGCCACGCGCGGCCGTGCGCCTTACGACGGCATCGTCACCCACGGCTTCGTGCAGGACGAGCGCGGTAACAAGATGGCCAAGTCGCTCGGCAACGTCGTCTCGCCAATGGAAGTCTGCGAGAAGTTCGGCGCCGATATCCTCCGCATCTGGGTCGCCTCATCCGACTACGCAGACGATCCGAGCTTCGGATGGAAACTGTTCGACGCGAACAGCGACAGCTACCGCAAGCTTCGCAACACGCTGCGCTATCTCCTCGGCGCCCTCGACGGCTACACCGATGCGGAGCGCGTCGCGCTGGAAGACATGTCGAGCCTTGAGCGCTGGGTCCTCCACCGTTTGGCCGAACTCGACGAGCTGGTGCGCACCGCTTACGGCGCCTACGACTTCAAGGTCGCCTTCCACGCACTGATGAATTTCTGCGTCGTGGATCTCTCCGCCGTCTACTTCGACATCCGGAAGGACAGCCTCTATTGCGACGCGCCGTCGTCCGTCCGCCGCCGCGCGGCGCGCACGGTGATGGACGAAGTGCTCAAGCGCCTCACCATCTGGTTCGCCCCCATCATGGTCTTCACCTGCGAAGAGGCATGGGAGCAGCGCTACCCGAACGGCGGCTCCGTCCACCTCCAGCAATTCCCGCAAACGCCGGATGGCTGGCGCGACGCAGACGTCTCCGCAAAGTGGGACGCCATCTTCAAGGTCCGCAAATCCGTCACCGAGGCTCTCGAGATCGAGCGCCGCGAGAAGCGTATCGGCGCTTCGCTGGAGGCGTCCGTGGCTGTTACAATCGCCGACGCAGATGCGCTCAAGGCGTTTGACGGCGAGGACCCGGCCGAGCTCTTCATCACGTCCGTCGCAACGCTCGCCCATGGCGGCGAGGGTGTGACAGTGGCTTGCAGCCGCGCGCCGGGTGTGAAATGCGCCCGTTCGTGGAAGTATTTCGATCCCGCAACCGCCGATCCGGCCTTCCCGGACATCACGCCGCGCGATGCGGCGGCGGTTCGTGAATATCGGGCGTAAGGGCAACAGCATGGCTGTGACGATGGACTGGCTCGACAAGGACAAGATGACCCGCGCCTGGCGCTGGGGCGTCCCGCTCATCATCATTCTGGTGGTGCTGGACCAGCTGTCGAAGGCCTGGGTTCTCGCAACCCCGGATTTCCGCGCCCTGGATTGCCTGTCGGGCGTCGCCCCCTGCGGCCGGATCGAGATTTCCTCCCTGTTCGACTTCTCGATGACCTGGAACCGGGGCGTCTCCTTCGGGGCGATGCAGGCAGAAGGGGTCGCCCGCTGGGGGCTGTTCGTCGTGATCCTCGGCATCGCGATCGGTTTTTCGATCTGGCTCCTCCGCGCCGAGCGCAAAATGACGGCGCTGGCCCTCTCCATGGTCGTCGGCGGGGCGGTCGGCAACCTGATCGACCGCGCTGTTTTCGGCGCTGTCGTTGATTTTATTGACTTTAGCGGCCCATGGTTTGGCTGGACCATTGGTGGTTGGCCGGTAGGCTTCCCGTGGATTTTCAATGTGGCGGACGCAGCAATTTCGCTGGGCGCCATAATTTTGCTGCTGGATCAGCTTCTGGCAGGTCGGAGCAGGGCGCGCTAAGAACGGCACGGAGTCGTCCGTCGCGGCGCCAGAGGAGAGTACAGTGAAGCGCTATTCCACGCTCGGTCTTGTGGCCGTCACCGCCGTTACGCTTGCTGCCTGCGCCTCGTCGGGCGGGCCTGATGAATTCCGCGTCGTCCGCAAGGCGCCGCTGACCGTTCCCCCCGAATACAACCTCCGTCCGCCGACCCTCGGCCAGGCCCGCCCGCAGGAGCTGTCGCCCGAGGCACAGGCCCGCGTCGCCGTGTTCGGCGTGGATATCGGCCAGACGGCCAGCGACGGCGAGAAACTCTTTGTCCGCGCCGCCGGCGGCGACGCGGTTGACCGTTCGGTCCGTGGGCAGGTTGATTTCGACAACAATCAGACCCTCCGCAAGAACCGCAGTTTCGCGGACATGCTGCTGAACTGGGGCGGCGCACCGGGCGGTGAACCGCAGATCGACGCCGCTGCCGAGGCCGAGCGTCTCCGCACCCAGAACGAAGAGTCCAAGGACGTGACCGGCGGCAGCTCCGTCGTCATCCAGCCGAAACAGACCAGCAAACTCCCGGGCCTCTAGCGCGACGTAAGGCGCGGCGAAGGCTCACCTTCGCCAGGCCTCGCCAGCCGAGAATCGACTGATTTGGGACCTACAAAGCTGTGGGGCAGGGCGCCACGCGGCCCTGCCAACCCCATATACGCCGGGTAAGGTAAGCCCATGGCCGAATCAGCCCTCTCGCCCCCGCGCGGTCGCATCCGCCGGCTTCCGCCTGAAGCCGTAAATCGCATCGCCGCAGGCGAGGTGATTGAACGCCCGGCCGCTGCCGTAAAGGAGCTGGTCGAGAACGCGCTCGATGCTGGCGCGCGAATGGTCCGCGTCCGCATTGAGGGTGGCGGTCTCACCCGCCTCGTCATCGAGGACGATGGCTACGGCATGAACGCCGAAGAACTCCCCATCGCCATCGACCGCCACGCCACCTCGAAACTTTCCGCCGACGAGGACGGCCATGTCGACCTTCTGAACATTCGCTCCATGGGTTTCCGCGGCGAAGCTCTGCCGTCCATCGGCTCCATCGCGCGCCTGTCCATCCTCAGCCGCGCCCGCGGCTCTGACGGCGCGTTCGAGATTGTCGTCGACGCCGGCAGGCTGGATGGCCCCAAGCCCGCGCCGTGGAGCGGCCTCACCGACAGCGGCACGCGCGTCGAGGTGAAAGACCTGTTCTACGCCACGCCCGCCCGCCTCAAATTCATGAAGACGGAGCGCGCCGAAGCGCAGGCCATCGCCGATACCCTGCGCCGCCTCGCGCTCGCCCGGCCCGACGTCGCCTTCCACCTCGAAACCGAAGAACGAACTGTCTTCAAGTTCCAGGCGGAGCAGGGCGAAGGCGCCCATCTTCGCCGCCTCGGCGCCATTCTTGGCAAGGAGTTCCGCGAGAACGCAGTCGCGATCGACGCGGAGCGCGAAGGCGTCCACGTATCGGGC
>JAVBYB010000089.1 GCA_030824255.1 bacterium | reverse complement strand
ATCACGGTGCAGCCTGACAATCCGGGACTGCCACTGAATCTCGAAGTATGGAAACGACTTCAAACGTTCGAGAAGCCCTTCCTGACACTTTACGGAGAACTCGACCCCGTGGGCCGCGGCTGGGAGACACGCGCACAGACAAAGATTCCGGGAGCGAAAGGTCAGGATCATCAGCTGATCGCCAATGCGCACCACTTCATCCAGGAGGATGCTGCAGACGAACTGGTGGAGCGTATCACCCGCTTTCTTGCAGTGAGTTAGCGCGCAAGCTTCAGGCGTCCGAAACCGAACGCCAGCAACAGCACAGCCTCAATCACCATGGGCGGAAGCATGTCCTGCGTGTAGCCATTGATGGCTACAGTCAGCACACGCCCGGTGAGCGCGATGCCGACCAGCACGAGTGGCGCCAGCAGAAAGCTGCTGCGATTGCGGATCGCGCCGAAGAGCGCAAACGCTCCCGCACCACCGAAAAAGCCAGCCATATCTGCACGAATGGTGGCAAGGCCAAGCGGCCCTGACGCATCAACGCCGAACTGCGCCGCGACATCCACCGGCGCCATCCAGATACGCAGCGCGATGATAACGCCAGCAAGCCCGAGACTCCCCACGAGGGCGCGCGCAATCATCTGCATTTTTCAGCTCCAACCGAAATTTTGAGGTGGGCGTGCGTCATGCAACCTGTCGTCCCCCGCTCAGAAAAAGCCAGACGAAATCCAACGCCTGACCTCCCTCAATTGACATTGCTTATGTCATAATATCGCTTGCGGTTGGCGTCCAGAGCGTTGCAGGCTGGCGTCTCTGATGTGGGGATCACGATGGCGCGCCATGGCTGGATCGCTCGATGGTTGAAGGGTGTCATCGCGCTGACGCTGTGCGCCGCAGCGTTACCGGCGCAATCCCAATCTGTCGATGCAGCTCGCAAGCCGAACGTCGTGATGATCCTGGTCGATGATGCCGCCCTCATGGATTTCGGCGCGTCTGGCGGCGAGGCGCGGACCCCGAACATAGACCGGCTGGCGGCGCAGGGCGGGATGATGACGAACTATCATACCTCCCCGCTGTGCTCGCCTTCGCGCGCCATGCTGCTGACGGGGATGGACAGCCATCGCACTGGCGTTTCGACAATCGAGGAAGTGCTGCCGCCGGAACTGAAGGACAAGCCGGGATATACGCTGAAGCTTGAGCCAGGCGTCATGACGATCGCGGACCGGCTGAAAGCGGCAGGCTATCGCACGCTGATGTCAGGCAAGTGGCATCTGGGACATGGGCCGGGCGACCTGCCGAATGACCACGGCTTCGACCGGTCGCTGGCGCTCGATGCATCGGGCGCCGATAACTGGGCCGCCAAGGCCTACATGCCGTACTACGACACGGCCCCGTGGTTCGAGGATGGGAAGCCGGCACAGATGCCGGACAACTTCTATTCGTCAGAGCTGCTGGTCGACCGGCTGATCGCCTACATAGATGAAGGAGATGCAGCCCAGCCATGGTTTGGCTATCTGGCGTTTCAGGCCGTGCACATACCCGTGCAGGCGCCCAAGGAATTTTCGGACAATTACAAAGGCCGGTTTGATCAGGGCTGGGAGGTTGTACGCCGCGAACGCTGGGAGCGCGCAAAGGCGATTGGTCTCGTACCGCCGGATGCGCCTTATGCGGTGATGCCGGGGACGCTGCGGCCTTGGGCCTCTGTCCCTCCCGAAGACCAGAAGAAATACGCGCGGGCGATGGAAGTCTATTCCGGCATGATCGAGGCGATGGATCACCACATCGGCCGGTTGATACAGCACATCGAAAAGCGCGGCGAACTGGCGAACACCATCTTCGTCATTACATCCGACAACGGGCCGGAACCGAGCGATCCGGTGCATGAGCGCTGGATGGACGTCTGGATGGCCATGAACGGCTATCACTGGAATCTCGAAGGCATGGGCGGGCCGGGCAGCCTTGCCTTCATCGGACCGGAATGGGCGTCCTCCATCTCTTCGCCTTCTGCGGGCTACAAATTCTACGCCTCCGAGGGCGGATTGCGCGTGCCGCTGATCATGGCGGGACCGGGCATCCCTGCAGCAAGCCGCCATGCGGGGCTGAGTTTCGTCACGGATGTGACGCCGACGCTGCTGGACCTTGCGGGCGTGCCGCAAACGGGGCCTGCAGGAACGCGACAGATCACGGGTCGGAGTCTTGCGCCCGTGCTCGCCGGCGCCGTGCCAGGCGCCTATGGACCCGAGGACACATTCGGCATCGAGGTGTCGGGCAATGCGGCGCTCTTTCGCGACCGCTACAAGATCGTGCGCAATATGCCGCCGGTTGGTGATGGCCAGTGGCGGCTCTATGACCTGCTCGCGGATCCAGCGGAAGTGAATGATCTTGCGACGGTGCAGCCAACGGTCTTCGAAAGCATGCTGGCGGGATATGACACATATGCCGCCACGTCTGGCGTGCTGGCTTTGCCGGAGGGATATCAGGTCGAGAATCAGGTGCGCCGCAATGCGATCGCGCGGCAACTGGGCTTCCATGCCGTGACCTTGTCGCTGATCGGTGGGGGATTGCTGGCGATGATCGGGCTGTTCGTCTTCTGGCTGATCCGGCGGAAGCGGCGCGCAACCTGATGCTGGCGGCGGGCGCGACGTTCGTGCAATTCTTTGCGCAAGAGCGGCCAAGCGGCCCGTTGCGGAGGAGAGTATGAGCGACCTGGTCACGATTTCCGATGCAGGCCATGTGCGCACCCTCGCGCTCAACCGGCCGGACAAGAAGAACGCGCTGTCAGATGCGCTCGCATGGTCGGTGGTGAACGCCATCGACGAGGCGGCGAAGGACGACAATGTGTGGGTTGTCGCCGTCACGGGGACGGGCGATGCATTCTGCGCGGGGCTCGACCTGTCTATGACGGAGCGAACCTCGCCTCTCTCGCCCCAGAATGCCCAACTTGATGACATCAACTGGGTCGGGCATTTCCTGCTGTCGATCCGGCGCCGCTGCGACAAGCCGGTGGTTGGCGGCGTCAATGGCGTGGCGGTTGGCGCGGGCCTGGGCCTCGCCATGGCGTGCGACGTGCGGCTGGTCGCAAAGAGCGCGCGGATGATGGCGGGCTATACGCGTATCGGAGGATCGCCCGATGGTGGCCTCACCATCACCCTGCCCCAGACGATTGGCTATGAGCGGGCCATGCGCTTCATGATGGAGAACCGCACGGTGATGGGCGAGGAAGCCGTCGCCATCGGCATGGCAGGCGAAGTCGTGGACGATGCAAAGTTTTCCGAGCGGCTGGCGGAGTACTGCCAGGAGCTCTGCCGCTGGTCGCCGATCACGCTGCGGCTACTCAAGCGCGGGATGATAAAGTCGCTGGAATCCACCGACATGGAGCAGCAACTGCGCTACGAGCTAGCGAATATCCGCCGCGCTTTTGCCAGCGAAGACTCGAAGGAAGCACGGCTGGCTTTTCTGGAAAAACGCCAACCGGTGTTCAAGGGCAAGTAGCGGCAGGCTTTACCTCAGCTCCAGTTGACGTCACCCAGTTTTGGCACTCAATGTGCCACTTCAGGGGTGGTTTGCGAATGCTGAAGAAGATCCTCATCGGATTGGTGGTTGTTGTGCTCGTCGGCGGAGGCGTCGCTTGGCTCAACCGCAAGGCCATCGTGCTCTATGTGGTCGGCAATACCGGCAAGCGCGAGGTGGGCCCGAACATTCCCGTACCGTGGAAGGATGGGCCCGCACAGGCCTCAGTGTCAGCACCCGGAGAGGCGCGCAAGCCAAACATCATCTTCATCCTTGCTGACGATCTCGGCTTCAACGACATCCGCACTTTCGGCGGCGGCGTGGCAGGCGGGCGCGTACCCACGCCGAACATCGACCGGCTGGCCGCGCGCGGCGCCGTATTCACGCAAGCCTATGCCGGCACGGCAACGTGCGCCCCATCTCGCGCGATGATCATGACAGGGCGCTATCCCACGCGCACCGGCTTCGAGTTCACGCCGACGCCAGATGGCATGGGCGGCATGATCTCGATGATGGATGATCCTGAGGCCACTGGCCTGCCGCCTCTGATCTACAACAGGGAACAGGCCGAGAAGGCGCCGACCTACACGCAGCAGGGCCTGCCGGGGTCGGAGGTCACGATCGCGGAAGTGCTGCGCGATGCGGGTTATCACACGGTGCATATCGGCAAGTGGCATACGGGAACCGGGCCAGAGTTCGGAGCAAATGCGCAAGGATTCGATGAGGCTCTTCTGATGGCGTCTGGCCTGCATCTGCCCGAGGATGATCCCAACGTCGTCAACGCCAGGGTTCCGTTCGATCCGATCGACTCTTTCCTCTGGGCGCGCATGCAGTTTGCGGCCTCCTACAATGAGGGGCCATGGTTCGCGCCCGGCGGGTATCTTGCCGACTACTGGACTGACGAGGCGATCAAGGTCATCGCGAAGAACAAGAACCGGCCCTTCTTTCTGAAGCTGGCTCACTGGGGCGTGCACTCGCCGCTGCAGGCGCGGAAGGAAGATTATGACGCGGTGGGCGATATCCAGCCCGAACGCCTGCGCGTCTATGCGGCGATGGTGCGCTCTATAGACCGCAGCGTGGGGCGGCTTCTGGATACGCTGGAATCGGAAGGCCTCTCGGACAACACCCTTATCGTCTTCACCAGCGACAATGGCGGCGCGGGCTATATCGGTCTGCCCGAAATCAACCAGCCTTATCGCGGATGGAAGCTCACTCTGTTCGAGGGCGGCATCCACGTGCCGATGTTCATGAGCTGGCCGGGCCATATCCCTGCGCAATCGCGCGTGGAGGCGCCTGTGGCGCATATCGACCTGATGCCGACCTTCACGGCAGCAGGGGGCGGCCTGCTGCCTGTGGGCGTGCCGATTGATGGCGTGGATCTCCTGCCTTTTGCCAGGGGCGAAGCAGCGCCGGATGCGAAGCCGCACGACGCAATCTTCTGGCAGAGCGCGTACTACAAGGCTGTGCGTCAGGGGGACTGGAAGCTGCAGACAACGGACAGGCCTGCGAAGACATGGCTGTTCAACCTCGCCGTCGACCCGACTGAGAAGACCAATCTGGCGGAGACGAACCCGCAGAAGGTGGCGGAGCTGAAGACGCTGCTGGCCGATCATCAGGCGATGGCGCGGGCCCCTCTCTACCCGCACACGACAGAGGGGGCAGTGACCGTGGATAAATCACTGGCGGAGAAAGCGACGGCCGAGGACGAATATGTGTTCTGGCCGAACTGACCGGCGTTACTGCGCCACGTCTTTCGCGATGCGGAAGCCGATATGGTTCGAGGAGAAATCGATCTCCTGCCCTTGCCGCGCAGCACTGCGATAGCGTTTGCAGAAGTTCTCGGCGCACAGGTATGAGCCGCCCTTGATGGTGCTCGTGCCAGGGCCATAGGGCGTCTCGGTCCATTCCCAGACATTGCCCATCATGTCGTAGAGGCCGATCTCGCTGGGCGGAAAGCAGCCCACGGGCGCAACGCCGGCAAAGCCATCTCGCGCGTCGTTCCTGACCGGGAACAGGCCCTGCCAGGTGTTCGCGATCGGCTTGCCGTCAGCATCGTAGGCGCCTGAGACGGGATTGCGGGGATCGGCGAGGCCAAGCGTAGCGGCGTATTCCCATTCTTCTTCCGAAGGCAGGCGCCCGCCGACCCAGCGTGCATACGCGCGAGCATCGTTCAGCGAGACATGGACGACGGGCTCCTGCATGTGCGGAGCGATGCCGCTGCCGGGGCCTTCAGGCGTTTTCCATGTTGCGCCGCGACTGAGGATCCATGTGCCTGCGGCCTCCGCACCTGCCGGCTGTACGAACAGCGCCGAGCCGCCAGCAGGGTCGGATGAAGCAGCAGAGCGTTCGGCGTCGGTCACATAGCCGGTGGCGACAACGAACTGCTCAAACTGCGCATTGGTGACTTCATGCGTCTGCAGGGTGAAAGTCGCGACCTGCACGCGCATAGCGGGGTGTTCTTCAGGATACATGGCGTCTGCGCCCTTCTCAAAGCCGCCTTCGGGGATGGATACAAAGGCTCCGACTTGCGCCGCCGGCAGGCTGCAAGCGGGCGCTGCGGATTGTGTGGCTTCGCCGGAACAGCCCGCGACGAAAAGGCCTGCGAGCACAACAAGGCCGCGCTTCATTTTCCGCCCAGCAGCTTGTCGACGGTGAAGCGCAGGACGGCGAGCGCCTCCTTCGTGGAGAGGCCCTGATCGTGCCGCAGACGTCGCCAGGCCTGGAAGCCCGTCGCCATCTCGACCGCGGCGAACAGCACCGCGTCGTCCACGATCTTCGGCGGCAGCACGCGCTTGAGACCGTGCCGCTCCATCTTCAGAAACCGGCTGTAGTCATCCATCAGGAACTTCGAGCGGAAGCGCTGCAGGCTGCCCGCGATCTTCAGCGGCATGATGCGCTCGTAGATGTCAGCGCGGCGGCCCAGCAGATCATCAAACTGCTGGCGCCAGCCTTTGCCTTCGAATGGCTTCTCGACCAGCGGCATGATCTCCGCCTCGACGATGGCGCTGATCTCGCGGCTCAGCGTGTCCATCTCCTCGAAATGACGGAACACAGTACGCAGGCCGACATTCGCCTTCTCCGCCACGCGCGCGGCGCCGGGCGACATCTCGCCGGCGCGGATCAGCTCGATCATGGCGTGGACGATGGCCTCGCGTGAACGGCTGGAGCGCTGACGTCGGCCATCCGCGTCCATGTCTGCGGCTGCCTCGCCCCGTGCCTGCCCCGCCCTGGCTGTCTTCGCCTTCACTGCATACGCCTCGAAATCTGTCCTCTGTTCACAGCTAGCACGAAGCTGCGGAAGGCGAAGGGGGTAATCCTGCCGCGCCGCTGCTCAACGAGCCATGATCTGCTCGATCCCGGAGCCGCCGGCCGGCATCGAAATCAGCAGGCCATCCTCAGCCACCTTGATCGGCCCGCTGAACAGCTTGGGCGCATCGCCGAGGAACGCCGCATCCAGGAACGAGGACGGCAGCGGGGGCACGATGTGGTAAAGCACCAGCATCCTGGCGCCAGCTTCCGAGGCCGCACGCGCCGCATCTTCGGGCGAGGCGTGATAATCAAGAATGTCGCCCATCACCTTGGCGATGTGCGGCTGCTTGCTGTTGGACGCTGCATCGCGCACCTCGATCACCATCTCCGGCTTTAAAGCTTCGTGCAGCATCAGGTCCACATCTTTGGACGCTGCGACCAGATCGGCTGAATAGACCGTATCGCCGCTGAGGACGACAGAGCGGTCCTTGTAGTCGATGCGATAGCCGAAGGACGGCGAGACCGGCGCGTGATCCACCGCGATGACCGTGATCTTCAGGTCGCCTTCATCAAGCAGTACCGCTGTCTTGCCCGGCCCGGTCGGCAACGGGATCACTTCCGCCGCGCCGCCAAAGCCCGCCGGCTTGGCGACGGCGCTGCCATGGTGCGCCGTGCGATATGTGCTGTCGATGCGATAAGCCATGTTGAAGCCGCCTACGACCTCGCCGACGCCCTCCGGCCCGGCAATGGGCAGCGGCGTCGTGCGCGAACCGCCGACCCACGCCTGCAGCATCAGCTCGCCCAACCCGTCGAAATGATCCGAATGCAGATGTGTGAGATAGAGCTTCTCCAGCCGTCCGACCGGAAACCCCATGCGCTGCAGCCGGCGGGGACCGCCTGATCCCGCATCAAAGAGTAAAGCATGGCGGCCGGCCAGCACACCGACGCAAGGCCCTGCCCGTGACGGATCCGGCATGGGCGAGCCGGAGCCACAGACGAAGACATGCAATCCGTCCGCCAGCTCGGCAGAGCGATCGCGCCCGACATTTTCCGCGGCAGCGCGCTTGAACATCGCGTCGCCGATCTGGCGCTGCAGCAGGAAGCCTGCAATCCCGCCCGCGACCGCAAGCGCCACGACACCAAGTGCGACGAATCTCCACTTCATGGGTCAGGCCTTCGTTTTCATGGTCTGAGCAAGCGTCGCCATCCAGCCGGGAACGAAATCCGGCGTCAGCACCGTTTCGATGTTCAGCTGGCCCTTGAGGCCCGCCGTGCGATGCACGGCCGCCTCACGCCATTCCGACGAGAAGGACATGCGCACCATGGCGCCACGATCGGGATAGGCCGCGATCGCCACTTCGTCCCAAAGATCATCCACACGACCCAGCGACAGGAAGCTAACATCCGCCGCGAACACGGCCTGCCCGCCAAACATCGGCAGGATCTGCGTCACGGCGCGGCCATAGATCTGATATGCCTCGCGACCTGTGAGATCAGTCGCGCGACCGTCCTCATACTCAGCCCTGTCCTTGAACTTCAGCAGGTTGACCATGAAGACCGGCCCATCCGGCCCCTTGTCGCGCAGGGCTTCGATCTGCGCCGGATCAGATGGATAGACGTCGTTGAAGACCTGCATGCCTTCGTCCCTCCTCATGCGCGTGCCTGTTGTGAACGGATCGCATCCTCGATCACCCACAGTCGATCCTGCCCCCAGGCGACTGCCTCGCCGAAGCGGAAGCACGGCACACCCCACAGGCCGAGCGATGTCAGCTCCTGCCGGTTGGCTTCAGCCTCTGTGCGCCAATCGTTGTTGAGGAGAAGCGGCCGCGCGGCTTGCCAGTCGAGCCCTGCGGCATCGACGATGCGCCGCATACCTGCATCGCTGCCAGCATCGATGCCTTGCGACCAGACCGCGCGCATGAAGGCGAGAGCGTAGTCAAAACCGCGTCCCTGGCTCCTCGCCCATGGCAGCAGCGCATAGCCGCGCTCCACCGGCTTGCCGAGCGGATCGACGACACGCCCGAACGGGACACCGACGCGACGCGCCTCGCGTGCGGCATCCAGCGTGATGTAGTTCCGCTTCGTCGGCGGCACCGGCAGACCGCGCATCACCATTGGCAGGACGAAGCGCAGCTTCAGCTCAATACCGTAAGCATCGGCCAGCGCCTTCGCGCGCTCGGCAGCTATGTAGGTGTAGGGACTGCGAAACGAGAGATAGAAATGCAGCTGACCACCACTCCCGCGTCGCGCATCACAGGCGGGCGAAGGCGGCTGCTGATAGACAAACGCTTCAGGCGCGCCCGCCTTGCGGGCGCCTAGCGCCGCAAGGCGCTCCTCCAGGAAATGCAGCCGGTCGAGGCCCCAATACCACTCGCCGCCATAGTGCAGCGTAGCGCCCAGATAATGGCCCAGCTTCGCCCGCAGCCCATCGCCCTCTTCCCGAGCAGCCGCCACAGAGCCATCTGCGACTACGCCATCTCCCACAGGCAATTCATCGCCAGACCAGAGTGTGCGCATGAGACTGTCCGCATCTTCTACAATGCGTCCTGCCCGCAGGCACTTCGCCAATCCTGCTTCGGCTTCCGCGACCCGATCCAGACCTGGCTGCATCCCATTGTCGGAGAAGCCGAGGCCCGCCTTGCGCGCCAGCAGCGCCCCATCCTTGCGTGACCAGGCTTGCAATTTCGCGCGCTCCGGCGCGGCCCAGTCGGCGGGGGGCGAGACCAGATGACAGCGCAGCTGGACGTCATAACGCATCGCAAGAAGCGGCAGCGCCTGCGTCATCAGGCACGAATAAGGGTCATCTACTTGATGGAAGTAGTCGACGACGTGCGCCTCCCCAGCAGCCAGTCGCCTTCGCTCGGCCCGTGCTCGCAAGGACTGCTGGCGCTCCAATCCGGTGATATGTTCGGCAATACGCGAGACGAGGAGGGTTTTCAGCGACATCATCTCTCCCCGCGCGTGCGCCTTCGGCCGCCCCGGCCATGTATTGGCACTCTAATTGCCATTTTCGTCAGCCGTCAATCGCCGGCCCGCTTGCCCGTTGCCGTGGAGCCAGTCCGCCGGTATGGCCTCTGCATCCTCAACAGCCTTCAGCGCAAAGGGCGACAAGCCATGACGTCCGGCATCGATGTCCTCGTGATCGGCGCAGGCGCTGCGGGACTGATGTGCGCGATCGAAGCCGCGCGACGTGGTCGGCGCGTGCGCGTCATCGACCATGCCGACCAGCCTGCCGAGAAAATCCGCATTTCCGGCGGCGGCCGCTGCAACTTCACCAACCTGCACACGTCCCCGAAGCAATTTCTGTCCGAGAACCCACATTTCTGCGTGTCTGCGCTGAAGCGGTACACGCAGCATGACTTCATCGCACGCATCGGGGCGCGCGGCATCGTCTGGCATGAGAAGACGCTGGGCCAGTTGTTCTGCGACGGATCGGCCAAGCAGATCATCGACATGCTGCTTGATGATCTTGCGCAGGCAGGCGGCGAACTCATGCTGAATGTGGAGCCCGGCGCCGTCACGCGCACGACGGATGGCTTTACGGTCGAGACATCGCTCGGACCGATGACGGCGGCATCGCTCGTTGTCGCCACAGGCGGCAAGTCGATCCCCAAGATGGGCGCGACAGGCTACGCTTACGATGTGG
>JAVBYB010000472.1 GCA_030824255.1 bacterium | reverse complement strand
TCGGGGGAAACGAAGGGAGGCCGCATGCATCGAGCATGCGGCCTTTCTTGTTCAGGCGTTGTTGGAAGGATCACTTGCAGCCGGGGCATCGCGACGACGGGTCTTGGCTACACCCGTGATAACGCCGACGCCCAGAAGGATCATGCCCATGACGGCGATCCACTGCGTAGCTACGCCGAGCATATGCGCGCCAAAGAGAAGTCCTGCCGACAGGATGACGAAGCCGAGCAGATACAAAACGAAGGATGGCATGCGTCTCTCCTTGAGGGTTACGGCGAGGGTTACGGCAAGCAACGCCTAACGCAGGCGTTCCGACGATTTCGGGCCGCGGATCTTGCGCATGACCCATGTGACGCCGACGACGACCAGCAGCGCCGCGATGGCAAATCCGATCAGCTTGAAGGCTGCGCCGATGATCAGCGTGATCGCAAAGATCGCGGCGAGGGCGAAAAGAATGAGGTAGACGAACGGCATAGCAGCCTCCGCATTGGGGTCCGTGGTAGGAATGCGCGGCTGGTCTGAGGGTTCCGTGGGGATCGGCTGGCGTACGCCCTGACGCCCTACTTCGCCTTGCGGCGCATCAGCTTCAGTCCGGACCAGTCATTGTCGACGGCGCAGACTTTCACGTCGACCAGGCCCATCGGGAGGCAGAGTTCGCGGATGCCGTCCTCGGTGAGGTTCACGAACAGCTTGGAGGTCTTCTTGGGCCAGGACACCCAGAGCATGCCGCCATCGGCGAGACGCGGCTCAAGCTTGATGAGCTTGCGCGCCAGCGTTGCCGTATCCTGAACGAAGAGGTGGATGAAGTCGAACTCGCCAGCCGCCGGGGCGGCATTGCGCTGGCCGATGGCGGCGCCGTCCGTGAGTTTCGCGTAGTTCTGGGGTGGAGCGATGACGATGGCTTTCGCGCCATCCTTAAGGCCCAGCTTCTGGATCAGGCTCTTCCCGGAATAGCCGGCCGCCGCTGAGAGAGAAGCGGACTTCATGGCCTGCCTTTTTGGGGAGACCTGCTTCTTCGGGGCGGAGTTCTTCAAAAGGGCTACCATTACGCGCGCAGCAATTCGTTGACGGAGGTTTTGGATCGCGTGCCGGCATCGACCTGTTTCACGATCACGGCGCAGTAGAGCGAAGGCGTCCAGTTCTGACCCGGCATAGGCTGCGAGCCCGGACGGTTGCCGGCGACGACAACGGAGTAGGGCGGCACTTCGCCGAACAGCGTCTCACCCGTGGCGCGGTTCACGATCGGCGTGGACTGGCCGAGATAGACGCCCATGCCGACGACCGAGCCTTCGCGGACGATGACGCCTTCGGCGACTTCGGAGCGGGCGCCAATGAAGCAGTTGTCTTCGATGATGACCGGGTTGGCCTGCAGCGGCTCCAGCACGCCGCCGATGCCGACGCCGCCGGAGAGGTGGCAATGCTTGCCGATCTGGGCGCAGGAGCCGACCGTGGTCCATGTGTCGACCATCGTGCCTTCGCCGACATAGGCGCCGATGTTGACGAAGGACGGCATCAGGACGGCGTCCTTCGCGATGAACGAGCCACGGCGCACGACGGCGCCGGGAACAGCGCGGAAGCCGGCGGCGGAAAATTCAGCGTCGGTCCAGCCTTCGAACTTGGTCGGGACCTTGTCGAAGTATGGGCCAGGCGGCTGGCCTGTGCCGCCCATCGCGCGGTTCGGGTTGAGGCGGAAGGAGAGCAGGACAGCTTTCTTGAGCCACTGGTTTACCGTCCACGCGCCTGAAGCGGATTTCTCAGCGACGCGAAGGGCGCCGGAATCAAGGGCGGAAAGGGCGTCTTCAACCGCCTTGCGGACGGCGCCGGTTGTCGAGGCGGAGAGGGAGGTGCGGTCTTCCCAGGCGGCGTCGATGGTGGCTTCGAGCTCGGTGGTCATGGGGCGTGTCTCCCTGTCGTTCGCAGGGGGCATTACAGCGAGATCGGGGTGGAGCCAAATGGATTCATGGGGATGCGCTGAGACGTCCGCCCGCTGTGCGGGCGGCCCCTTCCGTCATGCTTCGCATGCCACCTTCCCCAGCTTCGCTGGGGCAGGACGAGTGCGCCCTCTCCACAAGGGGGAGAGGGGTGAGGTGAGCGGGCGTTCGTGTGCAACGAGCTGGAGTTGTCCGGCTACTGCGCCTGCGGGGGACCGAACGCGCTTTCGAAGAATTCGTAGACGAGTTTGCCTTCTTCCGGCGGGGTCGTCTCGATGAACTTCTCGGGGCGGTAGCGGCGTTGTTCGCAGGTCTGGTTGCCGAGGATGGCGAACTGCGCGCGCGAGGTGCAGAACACGGTGGCCGCGTTCTTGAGGCGGCGGATGCCAGCGTCAGTCGCCATTTCGGCGAAGACGTAGTGCGGCGCCGTTATGAGGCTTTCGTCCACCGCCCGTACGCAGAGGTTGGCGTCGATCATCCACCAGCCGCGCGACTCAAGGCCATCGGGGCGCGAGCGGGCCATGGCGGCGAGGATGCGGTTGCCGGTGCGGTTGCACAGCTCCATGCCGACCTGGCGGGCGCGGCGGTTGGCCATGTTCTCAAGCGTGTCGATCAGCTCCGCTTGCGTGGTGCTGGGCGGGAGCTTGTTCTCGGCGAGGAAATTGTTGATAGCGGCGCGGCTCTCGCGGCCGAGATAGCCATCGACCACATCCTGGAAGATGCCGGCGTCATTCAGCAGGCGCTGGATGCCGGCGTTCTGCGGCGACTGGCCCGATTTGTCGTAGAGTTCGGTTTCCTTGAAGGTCATCGAGCTGCCCTTGCCGTCGACGCGGACGGCGCTGAAGCCGCGCGGCTCCATGCCCATCGACTGGCAGGAGGACGGGTTCTCGACGGCGAATGAGCCGTTGGTGTCGACGCAGAGCGGGGTCTGGCCACTCCAGTCGCGCTGGCCGCCGCGATGAGCCTTGGAGGAGCGGGCGAACACGAAGTAGACGCCGGGCTTCAGCGGGCCGGGGAGCGCAACCTCGCATTGTCCGGGACGAATGCGCGCCCAGCCTTCGACGATGACATCTTCGTCGTCGGGACGACCTGTCGCAGCTTCGATGACGTAGCTGGTGCGGTTGCACAGCTCCCAGCCCTCGCGGCCGCCCTGGGCAGAAGAAGGAATTACCAGCGCGGCGCCAAGGCCGATCAGGCACAGCAGGCGGAGAAGCCAGCTAGCCCCGCGGCTTCCCGTTGTGAACCAGCGTTCCTGCGCCATGCTCGGTGAACAGCTCCATGAGAAGGGCATGGCGCTGCCGCCCGTCCAAGATTACGGCGGCGCCGACTCCCTTTTCCACCGCCTGAATGGCGGTTTCAAGCTTGGGAATCATCCCCCCTTGAGCAGTTCCGTCTGCGATAAGACCGCGCGCCTCATCGACGGACAGCTTCTCGATCAGCTTCTTGTCCTTGTCGAGCACGCCCGTGATATCGGTGAGGAAGAGGACGCGCTCGGCCTTCAGGGCGCCTGCTATGGCCCCAGCAGCCGTGTCTGCGTTGATGTTGAAGCTCTTTCCATCAGGACCGATGCCCACCGGGGCGACCACGGGGATGAAATCGTCGTCGGCCTGGGCGGCCAATGCTTCCAGTACCGAAATGTCTACGCGGTCAGGCTCGCCGACATAGCCGAGGTCGACCACGCGCTCGATGTTCGAATCAGGGTCGCGCTTGGTGCGGTTGACCTTGGTGGCGGTGATGAGGTTTGCGTCGATGCCGGAGAGGCCGACGGCTTTCACCTTCGTCACGCGATCCGGGTCTGCGCCGTCGATCTGGAAGGCGGCGTTGCCGGCTGCGTTGATGGCGCGGACGATGGATTTGTTGATGCCGCCCGCCAGCACCATCTCGACGATCTCCATCGAGGCGGCGTCGGTGACGCGGAGGCCGTCCTCGAAAGTGGAGGTGATGCCCAGCTTCTCGAGCATGCGGCCGATCTGCGGGCCGCCGCCATGGACCACGACAGGGTTGATGCCCATCAGTTTGAGGAGGACCACGTCGCGGGCGAAGGCGTCCGCGAGGTCCTGGTTCTCCATGGCGTGGCCGCCGTATTTGATGACGACGGTCTGCTTGTCGTATCGCTGGATGTAAGGCAGCGCCTCCGACAGCACGCGCGCCGTGAAAAACGCGCCAGCGTTGGGGTCGGCGATCTGGGCAGGTATCTTCGTCATGGCGCGCGGTGTAGCGGGTTTCTGCCACGGGTAAAAGGTGGCGGATTTTGCCCTAGTTTTTCAGGCGGTAGCCCGTCTTGAACATCCAGCTGACGATGCCGAGCAGAACCAGGGTGAACGCCGCCGTGACGCCGAGGCTGAGGACGACATTGTCGCCTTCGAGGCCGAAGAAGGCCCAACGGTAGCCTGAGATGAGGTGAACCACCGGGTTGAGCTGGGCGATGCCCTGCCAGGCCTCGGGCAGCATGTCGATCGTGTAGAACGCACCGCCGAGGAAGGTGAGCGGCGTCACGATCAGCATGGGGATGAAGTTCAGCTGCTCGAAACTCTGCGCCCAGATGCCGATGATGAAGCCGAACAGGCTGAAGGCGAACGACACGAGGATAAGAAAGATCACCATCTCGACAGGGTGCAGAATTGTGACCGGCACGAAGAGATAGGCCGTGGCGAGAATGACGAGGCCGAGGATCACGGACTTTGTGGCGGCGGCCCCGACAAACGCGATGACGATCTCGAGGTAGGATACCGGGGCTGACAGAAGCTCGTAGATCGTGCCGGTGAATTTCGGGAAGTAGATGCCAAACGATGCGTTGAAAATCGAGTTGGTGAAGATCGAGAGCATGATGAGGCCCGGCACCAGGAAGGAGCCGTACTCAAGCCCCGGCACGATCGGCGCCATGCGGCTGCCGATGGCGGAGCCGAACACCACAAAATAGAGGGCGGTGGTGATGACGGGCGTCGCAAGGCTTTCGCCGATGGTGCGGAAGAAGCGCACCATCTGGAAGCGGTACATGGCCCAGACGCTGTGCCCATTGAAGGCGGGGACGTTGCGGGCAGGGCGGTCGACTTCAGCGAGCGGAGCCGTAGCGGGTGCTTCGGTCATTGCGCCAGTTCCTTCGCGGCTTCGGCTTTGGGCGTGTGGACGAGGCTGACGAAGATATCCTCGAGGGACGACGACTTGGTTTCGAGATCCTTGAACTGGATGCCCAGTTCGCTCATGCGACGGATGAGAGACGCAACGCCGGTGCGGTCGGCCGTCGTGTCGAATGTGTATTCAAGGCGGCGTCCGTTGTCGGCGAGTGCAAGGTCCCATTCCTTCAGCGTATCGGGCAGGGCGACAAGCGGCTCGACGAGTTCGAAATTCACCTGCTTCTTGCCGAGCTTCTTCATCAGCGTCTTCTTGTCTTCGACAAGAATGAGCTCGCCCTTGGCGATGACGCCGACCCGATCTGCCATCTCTTCGGCTTCCTCGATGTAGTGCGTGGTCAGAATGACGGTGACGCCCTTGTCGCGCAGCTTGCGAACGAGATTCCACATGTCGCGACGAAGCTCGACATCAACGCCGGCGGTCGGCTCATCGAGGAAGAGGATCTGCGGCTCGTGGCTCAGGGCCTTGGCGATCAGCACCCGGCGCTTCATGCCGCCGGAGAGGGCCTGCAGCTTCTCGTCCTTCTTTTCCCAGAGCGACAGGTCTCTGAGGATCTCCTCGATGTAAGCCGGGTTGGGCGGCAGGCCGAACAGGCCGCGCGAGTAGGTTGTGACCGCCCAAACGGTTTCGAAGATGTCGATGTGCATTTCCTGCGGCACGAGGCCGATCAGGGCGCGGGCGGCGCGATAGTTCTTCCGCGTGTCGAACCCCGCGGCCGTGATTTCGCCGGTAGTTGGCGTTACGATGCCGCAGACAGCGTTGATCAGTGTGCTCTTGCCCGCGCCGTTGGGGCCGAGCAGTGCGAAGATCTCGCCTTTGCTGATGTCGAGATCGACATGCTTCAGGGCCTGTAGTCCGCCCTTGTAGGATTTGCTGAGGCCCCGGATCGACAGAACAGGCTGCATCGGCGGTAGGCCCCCGTATTATTGTTTTCGGCTCTTGAGCGGCCTTTGGCCATGTGGGGCCACCCGCTGCCTCTGTCCAGAGGACGGGCAAGGAATATCAAACCCGACATCGGTGCGGAACAAAATCGCGACGCCAGCATCGATGTAGCTGCCAGCACGCTGGCAGGAAGTCGCTATGGAGCGATCGCCCTACGAGATCAGCGACAGGATGGTCGCGCGAAGCTCCGGCAGGCCGAGGCCTTTTTCGCTTGATGTGAAGAGCACGTGCGGATGAGCGGCAGGCTGTTTCATCAGGCCTGCCTTGGTCGCTTCGATGACGTCCGCAAGTTCGGCCTTCTTGATCTTGTCCGACTTGGTGAGCACGACCTGATACTGCGCGGCTGATGAATCGAGCTGCTTCATCACGCCAAGATCGACTTCGCCGAGACCGCGGCGCGAATCGATCAGCACAAAGATGCGCTTCAGCGTGTTGCGCTTGCGCAGGTAGTCGAGGTTGAGGCGGCTCCAGACGTCGACGTTCTTCTTCGGGGCATCGGCGAAGCCATAGCCGGGCAGATCGACGATGTTGGCGCGACCGTCGGCCAAGTCGAAGAAGTTGATTTCCTGCGTGCGTCCCGGCGTGTTTGAGGCGCGCGCGAGGTTCTTGCGGTTGCAGAGCGCGTTGATGAGACTGGACTTGCCGACGTTGGAGCGGCCGGCAAAGGCGATCTCGGGGCGATCCGCCGGAGGCAGGGTGGCGATCGACACCACGCCCTTCATGAACGCAACATTGCCCGCGAAAAGAATGCGGGCCGCTTCGAGTTCCTCGGGAGTGAAGTCCGTCATTGCCTCAAGGTCCGTGAGCGCGCCCTCGTCTTTCGAGACGAGCGCTGCGGGCTCTCCTCAGGATGAGGGCTAAGCACCGGCTATTGTTTAGCCCTCATCCTGAGGAGCCGCAAAGCGGCCTCTCGAAGGACGAGGGCGTAGGTTCAGATGCCTTACGCCGGCTTCTTCTTGCCGAAGTACTTGGCAATCAACTTGTCGAACTCGGTTTCGACGCCGGTGCGGCGCATGATGATGTACTGCTGGATCACCGAGATGATGTTCGACCAGACGTAGTAGATCACGAGGCCCGCAGCGAAGCCCGCGAACAGGACGGTGAAGAGAAGCGGCAGCCAGCGCATGATGGCGCGCTGCATCGGGTCCTGCGGCGGTGCGGAAAGGCCCTGCAGCGCAACCATGGTGATGCCGTAAAGGATCGGCCAGACGCCAAGACCGAGAAGGCCGCCGATCAGCGGAACCGAGCGCGGCTCCCACGGGATCAGGCCGAACAGATTGAAGATAGAGGTCGGATCAGCCGCCGACATGTCGCGGATCCAGCCGACAAATGGCGTGTGGCGCATCTCGATCGTGACGTTCAGCACATGGAAGAGCGCGTAGAACACGAACATGGTCGGGATCAGCGGGAGGCAGCCGGCGACCGGATTGACCTTCTCGCGCTGGAACAGCTTCGCTTGCTCCGCGCGCATGCGCTGCGGATCGGCCGCGAAACGCTCCTGGATGTTTTTCATCTCCGGCTGCAGGAGACGCATCTTCGACATCGATTTGTACATGTTGTACTGGAGCGGGAAGAACACGGTCTTCACGATGACGGTCAGCACAAGAATGGCGATGGCGAAGTAGCCGAACCAGTTCTGCAGCATCATCAGCAGCCAGAAGAACGGCTTGGTGATGAAGAACATGAACGACCAGTCTACGGCGTCGGTGAAGGAGGGGATGCCCTCCTTGTTCTCGTAACGCTCAAGCAGGCCGACGCGCTTGGCGCCGGCGAAAATGCGGGCGGACTTGGTGATCGACTGGCCAGCCTCGATCACATACGGGGAAAGCTCGTAGCCGGCGACGAAAGTGGTCTGGCCGTTGGCCTTTTCGGAGCGGGCGATCATCTGCACTTCTTCGCCCTGCTCGGGGATCGTCGCAGCCATCCAGTATTTGGTGGTGAGCGAGTTCCAGCCGGCATTGACGCTGCGCTGCACAGCCTTGCCGTTGTTCAGGTCGTTGTAGTTGATCATCTGGTTCTTGTCGGAACCGTAGACGCCAAGCGCGCCGCGGTGGGCGCCATGCTCAAGCGAGTTGATCGTGTCGCTCAGCATCAGTTGGCGCACCGAAGCCTTCTGCGTCAGCGTGATCGGCGCGGTCGAGGTGTTGGTGACGACGTCGGACACGGTGAACATGTAGTCGGCGTCGATTGTCACGGTGCGGTCGATGCGGACGGCGGCGGCGGCGTAGGTGAGGGTCAGCGGGTTCTCGACCGAGAGCGGGCCGGTGCTGGTCTGCGTCCAGAGGACTTCATCGGTGGTGGTGGAAGGAGTGGTCCACGCGACGGTGGCGTAGAACGATTTATCGGTTTCGGCCGGTGCGAGCAGCTTGATCTCGCCGGCGGGGTTCTTGCGTTCCTTGTCCTCGACCGTTTCGTAGAAATTCTTCAGGGACACGTCGTCGATGCGGGCGCCAAGCAGCGAGATCGAACCTTCGACGGATGGCGCATCGATGGCGGCGCGCTGGCCGGCGGCCAAGCCTGACGAAACAACTTCCTCACGCGGGCGGATGGTCGGAGCGGCCTGCTGGGCCTGGGTCTGGGCGTTTTCCGTCGCCTGAACGCGTTGCGCCTGCTGGGCCTTTTGCTGGGGCTCAAGCACGAAGATGTTGTAGACCATGAACAGGCCGAAACACAGCGCGAGCGCCAGCAGGAGATTGCGCTGCTCTTGCTGTTCCATGGGGTTACGTCCTGTCTGAGGGAGGCGTGGCGGGTCCGCCAGCGGCAGGGAGGAGGCGGCGGCGGAGGCTTACCAACGCCTTTTCCATATCGTCAAGCAAACGGGGCCAGGGGGCGGTGGCGGTGTCTTGCCGCGCAATGAAGACGTAATCGGCCCCTGCGACGCCCAGGGCAGGCAAAAGCAGCCGCGCCGCCTCGCGCATCCGGCGACGGGCCCGGTTGCGCACGACGGCGCCGCCGATCTTCTTGGTGGTGGTGAAGCCTTCGCCAGCGACGGGGCGAGGCGCATTGCGGCGGCGGCCCTGAACCACCAGAATCCGGCGGCGTTCGGCATAACCGTCTGCAACAAAAAGAAATTCGCGCCGTACGCGGAGGCGTTCCACCTCGACAAACGGCGCGTTCATTTCTTTATCCGGGGAGCTTTCGCCCCCCTGATGACGCCCTGTTAGGCGCTGAGCCGCTTGCGGCCCTTGGCGCGACGAGACGCCAGAATCTTCTGGCCGTTCTTGGTCGCCATGCGCGCGCGGAAACCGTGGCGACGCTTGCGCTTCAGGTTGCTCGGCTGAAAAGTCCGTTTGGTGGACACGGGTCACTGCCCCTTATTCCTTTAGGAGGCGGGGGAGGTACATGCTCGATCCGGGCGAGTCAAGCGCGGGAAAAGCCCGATCAATGGACTACGCCTGCGACGGGATTGCAGCTATTCCCGCGTGAAACCTTCTGGAATGTAACAGTTGGGCGCCGATAGGGAAACAGGTCGGCGACAGACGGCATTTTATAATGAAAGATCGGCCCGTGCGGCCGGGCTTCCGTAAGGAATCCCATCGTACGAGGACCCGACGGCAAGTGGAAACGCCCAGGGGAGTATATCTGAGCGAGACGCAGGACCTTGAGAAAGGGTCGGCTGCGGCGCCATCGGCGCCGGGCAGGCGCTGGCGATTCTTTACCGGCCTGCGGGGCCGCCTGCTGGTCCTGACCTCGGTTTTCGTCTTCATCGCCATGCTGCTGGTCTATCCGGTGCTGGCGGGCACCTACCGGAACAGCTGGCTGGAACAGCGTGCCCAGGCCGCCCAGATCGCCGCCCTGGCCGTCGAGGCGGCCCCCGAGGGGCAGGTCAGCGATGAGCTGTCCCGCCAGCTTCTGGAGCGCGCGCAGGTCGTCTCCGTGGCCGTGCAGGAACAGGATTTCCGTGTCGAGATCCTGCCGCCGTCCATGGACCTCAGCGGCGGCCTTGTGGCCGTTGACCGGCGCACCGAGAGTTTCTTCGACAGCATGACCGGCGCGTTCGGTCACATGCTCGCGCCGGGCGGGCGCTTCCTTCGCATCATCCTCGCGCCGTCGCTGACCGAAGATGCGGTCATGGAAGTGATTGTGCCGGAAGCGGCGCTGAAAAACGGCCTGATCGCTTTCTCGCGCACGCTCATCCTGTTCTCGCTGCTGATCGCGGCGGTGGTGGGAGCGCTGATCTATTTCGCGATGTACCGGCTGGTGATCCAGCCGATGCGGCGGCTCACGCTCGGCATCGTCAAGTTCTCCAGCGAGCCGGAGGGCGCCGAGATCGAGCCGATGCCCGGGGGCGCCTATGAAATGCGGCGCGCCAACGCCGCCCTGCAGGCCATGCAGAAGACTGTCTCGGCCGCATTCCGCCAGCGCAAGCGCCTGGCCGAGCTGGGCGAGGCGGTCGCCAAG
>JAVBYB010000123.1 GCA_030824255.1 bacterium | reverse complement strand
CGCGTCAGCCTATGGGCGCAGCGACGGCATCCAGGTGCGCGGTGTGCGCCCGGAAGACCTGCGGAAGAATGAGCTGATCGCCAAGAGCGTGGCCGAGGGGCAGCGGCTGCGCGATACGCCGGGCGCGGAGTGGCCGCGGAGCCCGGTGGGGCAGGGCTCGCTGGATCGCTTCGGGGACGAAGGCGCGCTGTCGCAGGACATCGTGATGGGCGATGCGTTCGCCTATGCGCTGGGCGTGGGCGTGGGCGACAAGATTACGCTGACGCAGGCGAATGGCGCGCGGACGGTGCTGGGCACGGCGCCGCGGACCAAGACCTATACGGTGTCGGCGATCTATCACGTCGGGAATGAGCGGTTCGACCGGTATGTGGTGTTCCTGCCGATCGAGTCCTCGAAACTGCTGTTCGGATATGACCAGGGCTATCCGTGGGTGGGTATCCGACTGGCGGACGCCAACGCGGCGGACAAGTTCCAGCAGGGGCTGGAGACGGAATTCCCCTATCGCATGCAGAGCTGGCTGACGCGCAACGGCACGTATGTGACGGCGTTGCAGGTCGAGCGGAATGTGATGCGGCTGATCCTGTTCATCGTGGTGGTGATCACGGCGCTCAACATCATCACGGGCGTGCTGATGCTGGTGAAGAACAAGGCGCGCGACATCGCTATCCTGCGCACGATCGGTTCGACGCGCGCGGGCGTGGTGCGCATCTTCATGATGACGGGCACGGTGCTGGGGATGACGGGCGTTGCAATCGGCGTGGCGCTGGGGGTCCTGTGCGCGATCTACATCGCGCCGATCCAGCATTTCATCGAGGACGTGATCCGCATCTTCAACAGCGAGTTCGAGGGGCTTTTCCCGCCGAGCATCTACCAGCTGGATTCGCTGCCGGCGAAGCTGGAGTGGGGCGAGGTTGGCTGGGTGGCCGGCATGGCGTTCATCGTCACGCTGCTGATGTCGGTCGTCCCGTCCATGTGGGCGGCGCGGCTCAACCCCGTTGAAGCGCTGAGGTTCGAGTAATGACCGAAGCGATTGTTCCCCAAGGCGAGGCTGTGCTGTCGCTCCGCGATGTGGAGCGCAGATACAAGTCGGGCGACCGCATTCTGCACGTGCTGCGCGGCGTGGATCTGGACCTGCATGCCGGCGAGATCGTTGGCCTGATCGGGCCATCAGGCTCGGGCAAGTCCACGATGCTTCACGTGGCGGGCCTGCTTGAGAAGCCTGACGCAGGGCATGTGATGTTCGGCGGCAAGGACGCCCTGACCATGTCGGACGATGCGCGGACCATGGCGCGCCGCCTGCAGCTGGGGTTCGTCTACCAGTTCCACCACCTGCTGCCGGAACTGAACGCTGTCGATAACGTCGCCGCGCCGCTGATGATCAATGGCGTTTCGCGGAACAAGGCGCGCAAACGTGGGCAGGAACTCCTGCGCATGATGGGTCTCAACGAGCGGGACCATCACCGTCCCGGCCAGCTTTCCGGCGGCGAGCAGCAGCGCGTCGCGATTGCCCGCTCGCTCGCCAACAAGCCCAAGGTTCTTATCGCTGACGAACCGACCGGGAACCTCGATCCCAATACGTCGCGGGTGGTTTTCCAGAACCTTTTCGACATTGCGAAGCAGGAAGGGGTGGCGGTGCTCGTCGCGACGCATAACGTGGAGCTGACGAGCTACATGGACCGCGTCCTGGCCCTGCATGAAGGGCAGCTGACGAAGGCTCCCCAACGTGGGGCGAGCGACTCGGTCTAAATTCGCGGCGTATCCATTGCGGATGTTGCGGGCGAATACCGGGAGAGCTGCGTGACGACAGAAGAATCCCCGCGTTTCATTCACCTGCGCGTGCGCACTGCGCTGTCGCTGCTGCAGAGCATGATCCGGCCCAAGGAGCTCGCCAAATGGGCAGCTGGCGCAAACGTGCCTGCTGTGGCCGTGACGGACACCAACCTTTTTGCGGCGCTGGAACTTGCCGAGGCTCTGACGGAGCAAGGCGTGCAGTTCATCACTGGCCTCACGCTGGCAGTGCTGGAGCCGGGCGTGCAGGGGGAGAGCGGCCAGGTGGCGCTGCTGGCCCAGAACGAGGTTGGTTATCGCAACCTGATGAAGCTGTCGTCGATCTCGTTCCAGACGCCGGCTGGCAATGACAATCAGGTTTCGCTCGCGACGCTGCTCGAGCATGCCGAAGGACTCATCTGTCTCACAGGCGGCGCCGACGGCCTCCTGAATCGTCGTGCAGCGACGGGCAAGGTGGATGAAATCCGCAAGCGCTTGAAAGAGTTGCAGGCGGCCTTTCCTGACCGCCTCTATGTCGAACTGCAGCGCCATGGTCTCGCTCATGAGGCGGCGGCGGAGCCTGTGCTGGTCGATCTCGCCTATGAGTTGGGCCTGCCTCTGGTGGCCACGTGCGATGCGCGTTTCGCCAAGCCGACCCAACATGCGGTGCACGATGTGCTGATGTGCATCGCCAACTCAGCCTATGTCAGCCAGGCGGATCGCCCCCGCGCCTCGCCACAGCAGTATCTCCGCACGCCTGCCGAAATGGCTGCGACCTTTGCCGATCTGCCGGAAGCCATCGATGCCACTGTTGAGATCGCAAGGCGCTGCGCTTTCCGGCCGAAAAAGCACAAGCCGATCCTGCCGCCATTCGATAGCAAGGCTGGTCGCAACGAGGCGGAAGAGTTGCGCGCGCAGGCCGAGGCTGGCCTCAAGGCGCGCCTGCAGGTCGTGCAACCTGCGGCTGAGCTCTCCGTCTACGAGGACCGTCTCGCCTACGAAATCGGCATCATCGAGCGGATGGGGTTTCCGGGCTACTTCCTGATCGTGTCGGACTTCATCAAGTGGGCCAAGACGCATGACATTCCCGTCGGCCCCGGCCGGGGATCTGGCGCTGGTTCGCTGGTGGCGTGGGTTCTGACGATCACAGACCTCGATCCGATCCGCTTTGGCTTGCTGTTCGAGCGCTTCCTCAACCCGGAACGTGTCTCGATGCCCGACTTCGACATCGACTTCTGCCAGGAACGCCGTGGCGAAGTGATCGAGTATGTGCGCGACAAATATGGCGCCGATCGCGTTTCGCAGATCATCACCTTCGGTACGCTGCAGGCGCGCGCCGTGCTGCGTGACGTTGGCCGTGTGTTGCAGCTTCCGTTCCATCAGGTCGACAAGCTGGCCAAGCTCGTACCGTTCAATCCTGCCAAGCCGCCTACGTTGGCTGAAGCGCGGGAGATGGAGCCGAAGCTTGATGAGGCGATCGAGGCGGAGGAGGAGGTGGCGGACCTCTTCGAGACCGCCCAGCAACTCGAAGGGCTTTACCGCAACGCATCGACCCACGCCGCCGGCATCGTGATCGGCGACCGGCCGCTTGTGGAGCTGGTGGGTCTCTACCGCGATCCGCGTTCGGATATCCCGGCCAGTCAGTTCAACATGAAATGGGCTGAAGCCGCGGGGCTTGTGAAATTCGACTTCCTCGGTCTCAAGACGCTGACGGTCATCGACCGGGCGATCAAGATGATCGCGGACAAGAAGGTCACCGTCGATCTGGCACGGTTGCCGCTGGACGACGCGAAGACCTACGAGATGCTCCAGAAGGGCGACGTCGTCGGCGTGTTCCAGGTTGAAAGCCAGGGCATGCGGCGGGCTCTGGTCGACATGGTGCCTGACCGGTTCGAAGACCTGATCGTTCTCGTGGCGCTGTATCGTCCGGGTCCGATGGCCAACATCCCCGTCTATTGCAGCCGGAAGAAGGGGCTGGAGGAAACGACCTACTACACGGATGCTCTGACGCCGTGGCTGAAGCCGATCCTCGAGCCGACATTCGGCATCATCACCTATCAGGAACAGGTGATGCAGGTTGCACGTGACATGGCCGGCTACTCATTCGGCGAAGCCGACATGCTGCGCCGCGCTATGGGCAAGAAGATCCGCGCGGAGATGGACAAGCAGCGCGTTCGTTTCATGGAAGGTGCGCTGGCAAAGGGTATCAAGGAGTCCGACGCCGAGATCACGTTCGACGCCTGCGCCAAGTTCGCCGACTACGGCTTCAACAAATCGCACTCGGCGCCATATGCGTTGCTGACCTACCAGACGGCGTGGCTCAAGGCGAACCATCCGGTGGAATTCCTCGCGGCATCCATGAGCCTCGACGCGGGCAACACGGACAAGCTGGCGGTGTTCTTCCAGGAGGCGCGACGCATGGGCATCACCGTGCTTCCGCCGGATGTGAACCACTCGTGCGCTGACTTCACGGTGGAAAGCGGCGCTGTGCGTTACGCGCTGGGCGCGATCAAGGGTGTGGGCAAGCCGGCGATGCTATGCGTCGAAGAAGCCCGCAAGGATGGACCATTCAGGGACCTGCAGGATTTTGCCGAGCGCGTCGATCCGCGCCTTGTGAACCGCCGCTGTTTCGAGGCGCTGGCGAAGGCCGGCGCATTCAATGCGCTGGAACCGAACCGTGCGAAGGCATTTGCCGCCGCTTCCATGCTTTCAGCACTTGCATCAGCTGCAGATGAGCAGCGCCATTCCAACCAGGCGAGCTTGTTCGCAAACGATCCGCCACAGCGCCTGCGCTTGCCGGATGCTGAAGGGTGGGGCGAGTCCGAGCGCCTTGATTTTGAACTTTCCAGTGTCGGCTTCTTCCTGTCCGGCCATCCGCTGGACGATCTGCTGACCGGGGCAATGCGGTCGCGCATCACGCTGTCGATCGAGAAGGAGATCGTGGGGCAGGATCGCCAGTCGCTCGACATGATCGGCGTCGTGCGCTCGCGCGTTGAAAAGCCCGCAAAGGCCGGCGGCAAGTTCGCGATCGTCACGTTGTCGGATCCGTCGGGCGAGTACGAACTGTTCGTCAATGACGACCTTCTGCAGGCCTCGCGCGACACCCTGGAAGTCGGCGCCCGCGTTATCTGCCGCGTACGTGTCCGGAAGGTGGATGAGGAGCTTCGCTTCTCGATGGACAATGTGACGGAGCTGTCGAAGGCGTCGGTCGGCACGCATGAGACGTTGCTTGTGCGCGTCAGCTCTGATGCGCCGCTGGACAGGATCGCCAGTGTTGCAGAGGGCCTCAAGAAAAGCCCGTCCAAGAATGCGCTAGGCAGAATCCATTTGGAGATACCCCTCGATGACGATCGGGTGGTCATCATTGTGCTGGATGGGAAATACCCCGTCGATTTCGGCGCGATGCAGGCGTTCAAGTCTGTGCCGGGTGTCAATCAGGTCCGACCGGCGGCTGCCTGATGTTCGGATTTGGCAAGAAGCCCTTTGACCCGTCGCGCTTCGACGCCGCCTGGGAGCGATATCTCGGTGCGATTGAGCGAGGTCATCCCACGTTCAGGACCTATTTTGCTGCGGGCGCCAGCGAGGCGCAGGTCAATGAGGCCGAGAAGGCGCTTAAACTTCGCTTTCCATCCGACCTGCGCCATCTGCTCCTGCGACATGCCGGTAGCCTGGACGAGCAGCAGGTGCTGCCGGGGTGGATGCTGTTTTCGCCTCCGCGGATCGTCGATGAATGGCGGATCTGGGAGGGGTTGCGGAGCGAGCAGTTTGTCCCTGACGGCCAGGACTGCGAGCCGCAGGGGCCGATCAAGGGCGATGAGTGGTGGCGACTCGGCTGGATCCCGTTCTGCGGGGACGGGGGCGGCAATCATCTGTGTGTCGATGTCGATCCGCCGGCCAAGGGCAAGTCCGGACAGGTGATCAGCATGTGGCACGACGATGCGGCGCGGGCGCTGATCGCCGGATCACTCACTGAATTCATTGAAATTATTGCTCGGGACGCTGAAAACAGCCTGCTCGCCTGGGACGAGCAATGGGGCGGTGTGCAGGCCGCGGTAGAGGACTGAAAAGGCTGGAAAAACCTGTCAGCCTGTCAGTCGCCTCGCTCCGGCTTGCGTCTCGTCCAGAACCCGCCTATATCGCCGCCCATTCCGACACGCGGACCCATTCCGGTGCGGGCGCAAGCCTGTTCTGTCCGCGGCGGCTAACCGGATCAGGAGACTACATTGGCACTTCCCGACTTCTCTATGCGCCAACTGCTTGAGGCAGGCGCCCACTTCGGCCACCAGGTTCACCGCTGGAACCCCAAGATGAAGCCCTTCATCTTCGGCGAGCGTTCCGGCATCCACATCATCGATCTTTCGCAGTCGGTTCCGCTGCTCCACCAGGCCCTCGTCAAAGTGCGCGAGACGGCTGGCAAGGGCGGCCGCGTGCTGTTCGTCGGCACCAAGCGCCAAGCTGCTGATGCGATCGCGGAGGCCGCTGGCCGCTGCGCGCAATACTTCATGAACGACCGCTGGCTGGGCGGCACGCTCACCAACTGGGCCACCGTGTCCGGATCGATCAAGCGCCTGCGCGAACTCGACGAGACGCTGGAAGCCGGCGAGTCCTCGGGTCTCACCAAGAAAGAACTGCTGGGTCTCCAGCGCGAGCAGATCAAACTGAACCGCGTGCTCGGCGGTATCCGCAACATGGGCGGCCTGCCGGACCTGATCTTCGTGATCGACACCAACAAGGAGTCGATCGCCGTCAAGGAAGCACGCAAGCTCGGCATCCCGGTTGTGGCGATCATCGACACCAACTGCGATCCGCAGGAAGTCGACTATCCGATCCCGGGCAATGACGACGCCGCCCGCGCGATCCAGCTGTACTGTAACCTGATCGCCGACGCCGTTCTCGACGGCATGGCTGACTCGTCGATGGCTGGCGGAACCGATCCGGGCGAAGCCGCGGTTGTGAACGAACCGGCTCTGGCTGTCACGACTGAAGCTGAAGCCCAAGCGTAACGCGTAATCATGTGTATGCCGGCGCCTATTCGCCGGCATACCGTGATGGCGCTCTACAGTTGAACCTGCCTTGCGCCGTGCGGTCTGATGGCTGCGGCGGCGCAGGCAAACGCCCAGGAGACATTTCATGGCTGAGATCACCGCTGCGCTCGTCAAACAGCTGCGCGACAAGACCGGCGCTGGCATGATGGACGCCAAGAAGGCGCTCGTAGAGAACAACGGCGACATCGAAGCCGCTTCCGACTGGCTGCGCGAGAAGGGCATCCTCAAGGCCGCCAAGAAGGCAGACCGCATCGCGGCTGAAGGTCTGATCGGCATCGCCACGAGCGGCACGGCAGGCGCAGTCGTCGAAGTGAACTCGGAAACGGATTTCGTCGGCAAGAACGCTGAGTTCCAGGGCGCCGTGCGTGAAATCGCCGGAGCTGCCCTGGCGAATGATGGCGACCCGACGAAGACGCTTCATGCAACATCGTCGGCTGGCAACACGATGGGCGAGATGCTTGTCGCGCTGGTCGCCAAGATCGGCGAGAACATGTCGCTGCGCCGCTCCGCCGGGCTGTCGGTAAAGGACGGCGTTGTCGCAACCTACCTGCACAACGTCGCCGCTGAAGGCATGGGCAAGATCGGCGTGCTGGTCGCGCTCGAATCGACCGCCGACAAGGCGCGCCTGAACGACCTCGGCCGCAAGGTCGCGATGCACGTTGCATCCGCCAAGCCGCTGGCCGCAACGACGGCGGAACTCGATCCGGCCGTGGTCGAAAAGGAAAAGCAGATTCTGACGGCGCAGGCGGCCGAATCCGGCAAGCCGGCGAACGTTATCGAGAAGATGGTCGAAGGCCGGATTCGTAAATTCTATCAGGAATCCGTGCTGGTCGAGCAGGCCTTCGTGATGGATCCGGACGTGACTGTCGGCAACTTCATCGAGAAACACGCCAAGGAATTCGGCACGCCCGTGAAGCTGGTTGGTTTCGTGCGTTATGAAGTCGGCGAAGGTATCGAGAAAGTTGCGTCGGACTTTGCAGCGGAAGTTGCCTCTTTCGCTCAGCCGAAAGCGTAAAGCCTTTGCGGAATCCGCGGTTTCGCGGGTAGAGTCTGGCGGCCCGGCGCAAACTGCGTCCGGGCCGTCCACGCAAGTGGAGGTGGAGCAGAGCGAATGGCGGAACTCAAATACAAGCGCGTGCTCCTGAAGATTTCAGGCGAAGCCCTGATGGGTGATCAGGGCTACGGCATCGATGTGCCGGCCGTGACCAAGTATGCTCAGGAGATCAAGTCCGGGCTCGATCTTGGCTGCCAGATCTGCCTCGTCATTGGCGGCGGCAACATCTGGCGTGGCAAGTGGGGTGTGGATGCCGGCATGGAGCGCGCCCAGGCTGATCACATGGGAATGCTGGCCACCGTGATGAACGCGCTGGTGATGCAGAACTCGCTGGAGAGCGTCGGCGTTCATGCGCGTGTGCAGTCTGGCGTCTCGATGCAGTCGATCTGTGAGCCCTTCATCCGCCGTCGCGCGATCCGGCACATGGAAAAGAATCGCGTCGTGATTTTTGCGGCCGGCACGGGCAATCCCTTCTTCACGACCGACACGGGCGCGGCGTTGCGCGCAGCAGAGATGAATTGCGATGCGATGCTGAAGGGCACGCAGGTCGATGGCGTCTACACAGCCGATCCGAAGCTCGACAGCGAAGCGACACGCTTCGACACGCTCGACTATATGGAAGTGCTATCGAAAGAATTGAAGGTCATGGACGCAACTGCGATCAGCCTTCTCAAGGAAAACAAGATTCCGATCGTGGTGTTCCGCATTCGCGAAGCTGGCGCCTTGGTGGACGTGCTGACGGGCCAAGGCATATCAACTGTCATCAGCGGCAAGAAGAAGTAGGGAAAGGAAAGAGATGCCCGAAACCTTCGATATCAAGGCGCTCGAAAAGCGCATGGACGGCGCGATCGCTTCGTTGAAGCAGGAATTCTCCGGTCTGCGCACGGGGCGAGCCTCCATTCACCTGCTCGATACGATCGTGGTTGTGGCCTATGGCTCGCCCACGCCGATCAACCAGGTGGCGTCGGTAACGGCGTCGGATGCGCGGATGTTGAGTGTCAGCGTCTGGGACAAGAGCGTCGTCGGCGCAGTCGATCGCGCGATCCGTGAAGCTCCGCTTGGCCTTAACCCGATCATGGATGGGCAGACGCTGCGCATTCCGATCCCGCCGCTCAGCGAAGAGCGCCGGAAGGATCTCCAGAAGCTTGCCGGCCAGTTTGCCGAGAGCGGCCGCGTGGCGGTTCGCAACGTGCGTCGCGACGGCATGGACCTGCTGAAGCGCATGGAGAAGGCGGGTGACCTGAGCGAAGATCAGGTCAAGGGCCGTTCCAACGACGTCCAGAAGATCACGGATCTCCACATCAAGGCGATCGACGACCTGCTGAAGCACAAGGCCGAAGAGATCATGCAGGTGTGAGCGAGCCCAAGCCCTCCTCGCCAAATGCTGACGTGGCGACCTTGCGGTCGCCGCCGAAGCATGTCGCCATCATCATGGATGGCAATGGAAGGTGGGCGAAGGCGCGCGGGCTGCCGCGTGCGCTGGGGCACAAGGCTGGCGTGGAAGCCTTGCGCGGCGCGGTGGAAGCAGCGCGCGATCTCGGGCTTACCCATCTTACCGTCTTTTCCTTCTCGACCGAGAACTGGAATCGTCCGCAGACGGAGATCGACGCGCTGTTCGATCTTCTCCGGCTGTTCATCAAGCGGGACCTCGCGCGCCTTCACAAGGATGGCGTGCAGATTCGTATCATCGGCGCGCGCGAAGGCCTCAGCACCGACATTCTTGATCTGGTCGATCAGGCGGTTGAAACCACGAAGGACAACACGCGCCTCACGCTCAACATCGCGTTCAACTATGGCGGTCGCGGCGAGCTTGTCGCCGCGATGCGCGAGATTGCGCGCATGGTTGAAGCCGGCAAGTTGAAGGCGGATCAGATCGACGAGGCGATGGTCTCGCGCATGATCTGGTCTGCAGACTCGCCGGATCCCGATCTTGTCATCCGCACCAGTGGCGAGCTGCGCCTCAGCAACTTTCTGCTGTGGAGCGGCGCTTATGCTGAGCTGATCTTCATGGATGTGTGGTGGCCTGATTTTACCAGGGAGAGCCTCGAAAAGGCGATTGATGCGTTCCGACGCCGCGACAGACGGTTTGGCGGCCTTGGCGATTGAGGGGGCAGCCATAAAGGGCAGGGGACGGCGCGAGATCATTATCCGTGTCGCCACTGCACTTATAATTGCGCCGCTTGGGCTGTGGGCTGTCTACTCGGGCGGTCTAGCTCTTATGCTGGCCACGGCCGCGTGCGGCATCATTGCTGCGTTCGAATGGACGCGCATGGCGGCGCAGACCGAAGTCGGCTGGATCCGCTGGGCGCAGTATGCGGTGCTGGGTCTTGGCGCGGCTGGTGCGGTGTTTGCGGCGCCTCATGGCCTTGAGGCAGTGGCGCTTGCTTCGCTGCTTGGGTGCGCGGCGGCGTGCGGTCTTGCGGTTGCAGGCAAAGGCTCAATGAGCTCGATGGCGTTCGGCGCCATCTACACCAGCCTGCCATTCGGCTGCTTTGTCTGGATCCGCGAGCTCGCGCCTCAGGGCCAATGGTTGCTGCTTGCCGTGCTGGTG
>JAVBYB010000521.1 GCA_030824255.1 bacterium | reverse complement strand
GGCGCTGCCTCGCCGCATGAAGAACTGGTGTTGTTCGTCAACGAGGACGTGGCGGCGGTTCGCACGCAGCGGTGGAAGTATGTCGTGCGGAGCCACTATCGCGGGTTCCTGGCGGACCTGGACGGGCCGACCAACCGCTCCGATTGGGATCTGCTTGTCGATATCCAGAACGATCCGGGGGAATTCTATGATGTGTCCAGTCGGCATCCGGATGTACTGGCTGACATGAAGGCGCGCGTGGCGAAAGCGCGGGCGACTTTCGATCCACTCAGAACCCCAGCGCCCCAGCCGGCCTGAGCCCGCCGCATTTGCTTGCGCGTGACCGCCTGCCCGCTTAACCAGCGCTCATGGCCGTCTATACCGACATCGATGACACAACGCTCGCGACGTTCCTGGACGAGTATGATCTCGGCCCGGCGCTGGCGTTCAAGGGCATCGCCGAAGGCGTGGAGAATTCCAACTTCCTGCTGGAGACGCCCAAAGGCCGCTACATCCTGACCGTGTTCGAGAAGCGGGCGAAAAAGGAAGACCTGCCCTTCTTCATGGGCATGATGGGACACCTTGCCTCCAAAGGCTTTCCGGCGCCGCTGCCTGTGCCGGCTCGCGACGGAAATCCGTTAAGGACGTTGCTTGGGAAGTCGGCGGTGATCTGCACCTTCCTGCAGGGGATGAGCCCGCGGCGGCCGAGCCACGAGCAATGCCGCGAGCTGGGTCAGTCGTTGGGACGTTTCCATTCGGCGCTGGCTGATTTCCGGATGCGGCGGCCGAACGATCTCTCCCTGCCAGCCTGGCCGAAGCTGTGGGACGGACGCGGCGCAGAGGCCGATGCGCTCTCGCCGGGACTTGCCGCACAGATCGACGGGGACATGGAGTTCCTGAAGGCGAACTGGCCGAAGACGCTGCCGGGTGGCGCCATCCACGCCGACCTGTTTCCGGACAACACGTTCTTTCTCGATGGCAAGCTGTCGGGCGTGATCGACTTCTATTTCGCGTGTTCGGACTTCCTCGCCTACGATCTCGCTGTGTGTCTGAACGCGTGGTGCTTCGAGCGGCGGGGCGAATACAATCTCACCAAGGGGCGGGCGCTGATCGCCGGTTACGAGAATGTGCGGCGGCTGGAGCCGCGCGAACGGGCCGCCCTGCCCATCCTGGCGCGCGGAGCGGCGATGCGGTTCTTCCTGACGCGGCTTGTCGATCTGGCGGCGACGCCGAAGGATGCGCTGGTGAAGCCGCACAATCCGCTCGACTATGCCGAACGGCTGGGCTTCCATCGGCAGGCAAAGTCGCCAGAGGATTATGGGGCGTGAGCAGCGCTGGCGGACGGGGGCGCTATGCTTTCAGTTGGCGACGGCCGCAAATACGCCAACCGCAATCATCGCGACGATGACGAGGGCAATCTTCCAGATCGGGACGTACGCCTTGTTGTCGTCTGCGGGCGCGGCTTGCGGTTGGCGGAGGCGTCTTGGGCCTTCGGGGCTGTAGTCGTCCATAGAACGGTGGAGGCCGAGGCCGACGGTGTCGAACTCGTCATTGGCTTCAGAGCGTGTGGCCCCGATGGCGCGGAGGGACTGGTTGATGGGGCCGCCGCCGCCGCGCGAGCGCTGGGGCGCCATGACTTCGCGCCCGTCGACATAGGCCATGGCGGACTGTTCGCCTGTGCCGCCGAAATACTCTGTCTCGACATAGGCGAGGCCGCCTCCCGCCTCCGTCGCGGCGGCGAGTGCGCGGTCGAGGCCGAAGGGCGAGACATCGAATCCTGATGGTCGTTCCGCGCCCGGATGTGCGGCTTCAACTGCGTTGTGGAGCGGCTCGTCCACAGGAATGGCCTGCCAGCCTTCGTAGAGGTCCAAGGCGCGCGCCACGGGCCACTGGCGCAAGAAAGCACTGACCGCCTCGCCTTTTCCGATGATGAGCTGAACGCTGTGACCCATGATTGGCGTTTAGCACGAGTCTTGACGCGGCAAGCGAACGCCCTGACGTGAAGACCATGAGCGACACGATTGAAATCTGGACGGATGGCGCATGTTCCGGGAACCCCGGACCTGGCGGCTGGGGCGCGCTGATGCGGGTCAACGGCGTTGATACCGAGCTGCATGGCGGCGAGCCTGGCACGACCAACAACCGCATGGAGCTGATGGCTGCCATCTCGGCGCTGGAGGCGCATCCGGCGGGCGCCAAGATCATCCTTCATACGGACAGCACGTATGTGAAGGACGGGCTGACCAAGTGGATCATCAACTGGAAGCGCAATGGCTGGAAGAATGCCGCCAAGGAGCCGGTGAAGAACAAGGACCTGTGGATCCGCCTCGAGGCGGCAGCCAGCAGCCACAAGGTGGACTGGCGCTGGGTGAAGGGCCATTCGGGGCACAAGGAAAACGATCGGGCGGACGCACTGGCCCGTCTCGGTTGTGACGAAAACCGCACGAAGCGCTAGCCTGCAGCAGCCGCACTTTTGCCGGCTTGCGCGCACTCGTGTAGATTGCGCGGACACGCCGGGGCGAACATGAACGTCGAGCTTGCCGAAGAACGCATCCTGCTGCTGCCCGACAAGATAGGCGCGGAACAGGCGCGCGTGCGCGCGATGACAAAGCGCATGGAGGCGTTCGGCGCGTTCGCGCGGATCGGCGGCCTGCTCTCGCGGCCGAAGGACGAGGATTTCGAGATCGTCTACAGCGAGCTGCGCCTGCAGCCATTCTGGCGGATCGCGGCGTCCACTACGCACGTCTATGAACGGCAGCGCGCGCACAAGCTGAAAGTGTCTGCCGAAGTGGATGGCGTGACGGTGGGCGGGCAGACGTTTGCGGCGGCGAACCGCGAGGCGACGATTGTCGTCACCGAGAACTGCAGGGAGTCCAGCCAGAAGGAATGGCTGTATGACGGACTGACCAAGAAATACGATCCGGTTCTGAAAACCTATCCGCAGGTCGAGGCGGCGCCTGTGACGGCGGAGCAGCTGAACGACCGTTCGCGCGCGGGTACGGTGGTGGTGCCGCCTGTCGCGAAGGCTTCCATGCTGACGCGCGACGTGATCTCGCAATCGATCAGGAAGATCGAGGCCGACCGCGTGATCGAGGAAACGATGCGGATCGATGCGATCGACCTGATCTATCGGCCCGTCTATGCGCACCGCCTGCAATGGCAGGGCAAGCTGGCTGTCGTGGAAGTGGACGCGGTTCTGGGCGATGCGCAGCCGGGCGGCGCCACGTTCGAGGCTTATGTCGGCAAGCTGGTAGATCGCGACTTCCTGCTCGACGCAGGCCTGGAGGCGGCGAACATGATCCTGCCGGGCGTCACGCTGGGGCGGATCATCGTCAACAAAGTTGCGAAGATCGGCGCCAAGACCTGAGGCTAGCCCCGCCGCACCTTGACCACGCCGGCCTCGGAGCCCGTCACCACGATGGCGTCGCCTTCGACGATGACAGTGTCATCCGACTGCTTGGCCAGCCAGACCGTGTCGCCGATCTTCACCTTGCCACTGCCCTGATCGAAATTCGTGAACGCCTCGCCGCGCTGTCCCAGCATGGTGGCAAGACGGTCGTTGAGGTTTGGATGGGAGGTTGAGCGGGTGCGCAGGCCCTTGAAAAGGGTGCGGCCCGAGATGACGAAAGCGATCGCGACCAACCCGAAGAAGGTCAGTTGTCCTTCCCATCCGCCCAGCGGCGGCGGGATGATGAGCGCGAAAAGTGCGGTCAGGAAAGCGCCTGCCGCAACCCAGAGGAGATCGAACGTGCCGACCGCGACCTCGATCGAAATCAGCACGATCCCGAGGCCCAGCCAATGCCAGACTGTCAGGCTGCTGAGAAAGCCGACGACCATATCCATGGCCTAGCCCCGTGTTGTGAAGGGGCTGCCGCCTGCCGGCGGGCGCGGCGGCGTATCCTGCGCCGCGCGCTTCACATTGTCGGTCAACGCCTTCACGCCTTCGATGGCGCCGACAAGACCGGCGAAGTCCGCCGGCACGATCACCGTGCGCTGCTGCGGCGAACTGGCGAGCTTTGCGAAAGCTTCCACGTATTTGAGGCCGAGAAAGTAGTTGATCGCGTTGACGTCGCCCTTGGCGATGGCTTCGGACACCACTTCTGTTGCTTTCGCTTCTGCTTCGGCAGCGCGCTCGCGGGCTTCGGCATCGCGGAAGGCGGCTTCCCGGCGGCCCTCGGCTTCGAGAATTTGCGATTGCTTCTGGCCCTCGGCCTTGAGGATGGCCGAGGCGCGGTCGCCCTCTGCTTCAAGGATCTGGGCGCGCTTGAGGCGTTCGGCCTTCATCTGGCGGGCCATCGCCTCGGTGATGTCGCCGGGCGGGGTAAGGTCCTTGATCTCGATACGGGTGACCTTGATGCCCCAAGGCTGGGTCGCGGCGTCGATGACGGCGAGCAGGCGGGCGTTGATGTCATCGCGGTTGGAGAGGACCTGGTCGAGATCCATCGAGCCGACTACTGTGCGGATGTTGGTCATGGAGAGATTGCTGATCGCGCGAATGAGGTCGTTTACCTCATAGGCGGCGGGCACGGGATCAACGATCTGGGTGAACACGACGGCGTCGCACGACACCATTGCGTTGTCCTTGGTGATGACTTCCTGCGTGGGAATGTCGAGCACATTCTCCATCATGTTCAGCTTGTGACCAATGCGGTCCACGAAGGGCACGATGAAGGCGAGGCCAGGCGACAGCGTACGCGTGTAACGGCCAAACTGCTCGACCGTGTACTGATATCCCTGCGGCACGACTTTGACGGCGCTGAAAATCAGGATGACGCCCAGCACGACCAGAACGATCGGCACCAGCAGCGCGGCGTTGTTGCCCAGCTCGAAATCCATCCCACCCACTCCTCAATGACGCGCCCGAGGCTAGTCATAGGGATAGATGGGGGTCAATGGCGGGGCCATAAAGACCCCGCCACGCCATTTGCTGTTGTATCAGTAAGAGATTCGGACGGCCTAGAGCTGGCCCATCATGTAGTCGGCCGACGAGACGTTGAACTCACCCGGCTTCTCGACATTGAGTTGTTGGACGACGCCGTCCTCGACGATCATCGAATAGCGCTGCGAGCGTGAGCCCATGCCGAAGCCCGAACCGTCCATCTCCAGGCCCACGGCCTTGGCGAACGCGCCGTTGCCGTCTGCCAGCATGACAACATCCTCGCCGACTTTCTGGTCCTTGCCCCAGGCGTTCATGACGAACACGTCGTTGACCGAGACACACGCGATCGTATCGACGCCCTTGCTGCGGAATTCTGCGGACTTCTCGGTATAGCCCGGCAGGTGGCGCGCCGAGCAGGTCGGCGTGAAAGCGCCCGGCACAGCAAACAGCGCGACTTTCTTGCCCTTGGTCAGCTCGCCGATGGTCATGTCAGCGGGCTTGCCCTCTTTCATCACCTTGAAGGTAGCTTCCGGCAGCTTGTCGCCTACCTTGATCGTCATGCGCCTGTCTCCTCCAGACATAAAATGCTCTGGCATCGATCTAGTTGGTTTCTCCCGCAAAGGCGAATCCCGGATCTCAATACCGGCTTGCCTTGACCGCCATGAAAGACCAGCATGACGCTAAAGACGGATCAGGAGACACCTCGCCGCGTGGAAGGTTCGCTCGCCGGAAGGTTGCTGATCGCGGCGCCCGCGATCGAAGACCCTCGCTTCAAGCGGGCGGTCATCCTGATCTGCACCCATAATTCCGATCATGCGATGGGCATCGTGCTGAACAAGGCCAGCGAGGAGGACAACCTCCCCGAGTTGCTGGATCAGCTGGGCGTTGACGGGCACGAGGCCCCGGAAGACGCCCATATCCTGATCGGCGGCCCGGTTAGCAAGGAGCGCGGTTTCGTCCTGCACTCCGAGGATTATGACAGCGACGGCGCGACGCTGAGCATATGCGACGGCGTCTGCCTGACCGCGACGCGCGACGTGCTTCACGCCATGACCTCCGACCATCCGCCGGAACGGTTCGTGCTGGCGCTGGGCTATTCCGGGTGGGGCGCGGGACAGCTGGAGATGGAGCTGGCGGAGAATGTCTGGCTGGTGGGGGAGCCGGACGTGGCGCTGGTCTACGACCCCTCGCTGGACACGAAATGGAGCCGGGCGCTGGCCCGGATCGGCATTTCCCCTGACAGACTTCAGATTTCCGGCGGAAAAGCCTGATCCCAGCATAGTCCCGGAGCTTGAGTTGGGGGGCGAGGCCGTTTAGGGCAGGCCCGAGGGAAACTTTGCCCTCAACAGGCTTTCCGAGGATCCAGGCGTGAGCGTCGACAAAGACACGGTTCGCAAAGTGGCGCGGTTGGCGCGAATTGCGGTTCCCGAGGAACGGCTGGAGCCGCTGTCCAAGGAGCTGAATGGCATCCTCGCCTGGATCGAACAGCTGAACGAGGTGGACGTTGAAGGCGTTGACCCGATGACCACGCCGGTGGCCATGAAACTGCCCATGCGCGAGGACGTGATTTCCGACGGCAACATCCGCGACCAGGTTCTGGCGAACGCGCCGAAGTCCGAAGACGGCTTCTTCGTCGTGCCGAAAGTGGTGGAATAGAATGACGAACGCACCGGCCAATACGTCCGAGGGCCATCGCTGGCAGGCGTTCAACAGCACGGGCCTCACCTGCTCTTGCGGCGAACGGCATGTTGGGCTGTTTCCGATCAACATGCTGACGCCGGTCGGCTGGAACGGGCCGCGTGACTATCAGGAAGATGACCTGCTCACGATGGACCGTACGTTCATCTCGCCGCGATATGCGGTGTGGGAAGGCCAGTCCTTCGCCATCCGCATGCGCCTGCCCCTGATCATCAAGGGCGCACAGCCGGCGGCGTTCATGTACACGGTTTGGGCTGCGATCGACCGCATTCACTTCGAGAACTATGTGAAGGCGCGCAAGGAAGGGAAGCTGTCCAACCTGCGGCAATTCTCAGCCCGTCTGCTGAACCGCCTTGGCGGGCACCATGACACGGCCAACCTCGTGGGCGTGTCGCATGACGAGAACGACGGCGAACTGCCGATGCTGTTGCTGGGCGGACCGCAGCCCTACACCAACCGGCCGGACCACCCGATCCTGACCGAGCAACGTCACGGCATTGGTTTCGATCGGATGCTGGAACTGTTCCTCGCCTACGATCACGACATGCGCGCAGCTGCTTCTGCCGCCAACGTTTCCTGACGCACGCAAGATCGACGCTCACATGACGAACCTCACCAAACTCACCCTCGCAGACGCCGTCGACGGCCTGAAGGCGAAGAAGTTCTCTTCGCAGGAGATCACGCAGGCGTTCGTCACCGAGATCGAGAAATCGAACGCCACGCTGAACGCCTATGTCGTCGTCACCGGCGAGAAAGCGCTGGAGATGGCGAAGGCCTCAGACGCGAAGCTGGCCAAGGGCCAGGGCGGCAGGCTGGAGGGGGCGCCGCTCGGTATCAAGGATCTGTTCTCGACCAAGGGCGTGCGCACGACGGCGTGCTCCAACATTCTCGGCGAGTTCACCCCGACCTATGAGAGCACCGTCACGCAGAACTTGTGGGACGCGGGCTCGGTCATGCTGGGCAAGCTCAACATGGATGAGTTTGCGATGGGCTCGGCGAACGAGACATCGCGGTTTGGTCCGCCGTCCAATCCGTGGCGGCGCAAGGGATCGAATGTGAAGCTGACGGCCGGCGGCTCGTCGGGCGGTTCGGCGACGGCGGTGTCTGCGGACCTTTGCCTTGCAGCAACTGCCTCTGACACGGGCGGATCGATCCGCCAGCCGGCCGCGTTCACTGGCATTGTCGGCATCAAGCCAACCTACGGACGCGCCAGCCGCTATGGCATGGTGGCGTTCGCCTCTTCGCTCGATCAGGCGGGTCCGCTGGCGAAGACGGTGAAGGACGCAGCCCTGATGCTCGAAGTGATGTGCTCGGGCGACAAGAAGGACTCCACAAGCCTCCACCTGCCTGTGCCGGAATGGACGAAGTCGGTCGGCAAGTCGGTCAAGGGCATGAAGATCGGCGTTCCGAAGGAATACCGCGTCGACGGGATGCCGGAAGAGATCGAGAAGCTCTGGCAACAGGGCATCGCGTGGATGAAGGCGGCAGGCGCGGAGATCGTCGACGTGTCGCTGCCGCACACGAAATATGCGCTGCCGGCCTACTACATCGTGGCGCCGGCGGAGGCGTCCTCCAACCTCGCCCGCTATGACGGCATTCGCTATGGCGCGCGGGAGTCTGGCGATGGCTCGCTGACGTCGACGTACGAGACGACGCGTGCGAAAGGCTTCGGCGCGGAAGTGCAGCGTCGCCTGATGATTGGCACCTACGTTCTCAGCGCCGGGTACTACGACGCATATTACCTGCGCGCCCAGAAGGTCCGCACCAAGATCCTGCAGGACTTCGAAGAGGCGTTCAAACAGTGTGACGCGCTGCTGACGCCCGCCACGCCCAGCGCGGCATTTGGGTATGGCGAGAAGGGCGATGATCCGGTCGCGATGTATCTCAACGACATCTTCACCGTCACAGCAAACCTCGCCGGCCTGCCCGCCATCGCGCTGCCCGCCGGGCTGGATGCGCAAGGCCTGCCGCTGGGCCTGCAAGTGATCGGGAAGGCGCTGGACGAGGAGTCCTGCTTCAAGGTGGCGGCCGCCATCGAGGACGCCGCCGCCTTCAAGGCGCGTCCGGAGAAGTGGTGGTAACGCTTGTCGGAATCGATGGCGCGGGACCCGGCTGGATTGCTGCCCTGCGGTCATCGGGCAAGCGGGCGACGCGGATAGCAGGAATTCCAGCAAACGGTCTGGCGGCGTTTCTTGAGGCGCTGCCTGAAGGATCGTTTGTGGCAATTGATATCCCGATGGGATTGGGAGAGCGGACGGAAGCGGGCGGCCGTGCATGTGAGCGCGCGTGCCGGGATTTTCTCGGGCCGCCGAGGCAGAGTTCGGTGTTTTCGACGCCTTCGCGCTCTGTGGTTTTTGCGACGGATTGGGAAGCGGCTTGCGCGGAGGTTCGGCGGGAGTTGCCGGAGCGCAAGGGCGTCCCGAAGCAGGCGTGGAACATCTTTCCCAAGATACGCGAGGCGGACGAGGCGCAGCGCGGGGTGAAGCATGTCGTTATCCGGGAGTCGCATCCGGAGGTGATCTTCGCGACGATGAATGGCGGCAAGGCCGTGATCGCGGGCAAGCGGACGGCGGAGGGTCACGGGCTGCGGGTAGGGATGCTGGCGGCGGAGGGGCTCAGCGTCGCCGCGCACATGGGCGAGCGGCCTGAGGGCTGCAAGAAGGATGACCTGGTGGATGCGTTCGCCTGCCTGTGGGCGGCGGGACGCATCGCGGCGAAGACGGCGCGAGTGTTCGGCGAGACAGACACGCGGCGCGGGCATATGACCGGGATCTGGGTTTGACCACGGAGGAATGCGCATGCGGGACGACCTGAAGCGCCGCCTCGCCCTGTCGCTCACCGGCACGATTCCGGCCATCGCGCTGAGCGCCGGGCTGCTGTCGCTGTCGTCCGACAGCATGTTGCGTCAGACATACTGGCCGTGGCTTCCGCTGCTGACGCTGGCGTTCGGAATGGGATTCAGCCTGCTGTTCTGGCTGGTGCTGGCGCCCCGGCGGGACCGGGACTGATAGCCGGGCTAATCAATCCGTCGCGTTGACCTGCCCGCGGCGGCGCGGTTTGTCGGCGGCATGATGACGTTTCAGGACTCGATCAAGCTTGTGGCCGCCGGTGACGGCCGGTGGTCCGGAGAGGTCGATCCGGCCTATCGCGGGTTCGGAAGCCAGTTTGGCGGCTGGACGGCGGCGGCATTGCTGCGGGCGATTGGTCTGGAGCCGGAGGCAAAGGGATCGCCGCTGTCGCAATCGGTGCTGTTCATCGAGGCGATCAATGACGGGCCGTTCGAGATTTCAACGCGGCTGATCCGGTCGGGCGCGCGGCTGCAGTTCTGGCGGTCAGAATTGCAGCAGGGCGGCAAGTGCTGCGCGCATGCGCAGGTGACGATGGGCGTGCGGCGCGAGACGACGCGGTTCACGGATGCGGTGATGCCGGAATCGCCGCCGCCGGAAACAGAGGGTCTGCAGGAATGGGCGCCGCCTTCGGGCTTTGGCGCCCAGTACCAGATGCGGTGGACGACACCCTTGCCGCGTTCGCCCGACGTGGACCGGACCAAACCTGCGAGTTCGCTGGTGTGGGTGCGGGATCGCGGCGGCCGGCCGATCGACGTGCTGGCGCTGGCGGCGATGGTGGACCTGGCGCCGCCGCGTGTGATCTGGAAGCGCGATGCGATTTCGGGATCGTCGACCGTGTCGATGACGACGCACTTTCATGCGACGCCGGACGAGATCGCGGCGACGGCAAACCGCTATGTGCTGAGCGAGGTTCACTGCCGGCGTTGCGAGGGCGGGTATTTCGATCACGAGCTGAAGCTGTGGTCGCCGGACGGCGCGCTGCTCGCCACGAGCGAACAGGTGGCGGCGTTCAGGGATTGAGGCGTGCGGAAGC
>JAVBYB010000004.1 GCA_030824255.1 bacterium | reverse complement strand
GGTTGGCGAATGTGCTCTACCAATGCATTAAGACGATGGAGCATGAGGGAGCCAAGCCCGTGCTTTCTCATGCGTACCGTAATGGTAGATCCATCGTCACCAATGCGGCGGTGCATAAGAGGCGCCGCTACGTTCTAAACATCGATCTCTCGGATTTTTTTCCGAGCATAAACTTCGGTCGCGTCTACGGCTTCTTCATCAAAAGCAAAGCTTGGTCGCTACAACCGAAAGTCGCGACGCTCATAGCGCAGATCGCATGCCACAATAATGCACTTCCACAAGGTAGTCCTTGCTCACCTATCATCGCCGATCTTGTAGGAGGGGTGCTCGATGCCAGGCTGGTTCGCTTCACGAAGAAACACGAGATTGCTTACTCGCGGTATGCCGACGATCTCACGTTCTCGACGAACAAAAAGGACTTCCCGGCAGCGGTATCATGGCGCGATCCTGCCCATGGGTCGGTGTGGCAGCTGGGAGCTGACCTAATCGACATTATTAGCAGAAGCGGCTTCGCGGTAAACGCCGCCAAGACCCGCATGCAGTGCAGACCATCACGGCAGCTCGTAACGGGGCTGACAGTAAATTTGAAGGTCAATGTCCGCGCGGATTATTACAAGCACGTGCGGGCCCAGTGTCATTCGGTGTTTCAGAACGGCGGGTTCTTCGAACAGGTACCTGCTTCAACAGATGAAAAGGGTGCGGTCGTGCCTGCAACCGTCGAGCCTGGGTCGCTTGCTGTGCTGGAAGGCAAACTCAGCCACATCCATTACGTGAAAGATAAAATCGATCGGCGTGAGTATGCGGAGAAGGTACACGAAAAGACCAGGACGGCTTTCAGGACGCTGTATCACAGCTTCCTTTTTCAAAAATACTTTCTGAGGCTGACGAAACCGATCGTGGTGCCTGAAGGCAAGACAGACAACGCGTATCTGTCGCTGGCAATTCGGTATCTTCCTGCCTTTCAACCGAAGCTCGGAGTTATGGTCGGCCCGAAGCTGGAGAGGACGATATCGTTCTTTCCGATGGGCGGCCAAGCCAAGGATCTGATGGAATTGGGCGGCAGCCAGCTGAAGATCTTCCTGCTTCGCTACAAGGAAAACACGGCACGCTTTTTGTATCGACCAATGGAAGAACCAGTGATCGTCCTAGTCGACAACGACGATGCCTCAGGACCGATCTACTCCGTCGTAAATCAAACGTATAAAGTGGCTGTCTCGCACACATCGACCAAGCCGTTCTTCCACCTCACCGACAATCTCTATCTGATCAGGACGCCGCCTATCCCAGGGAATCCGAAAACCACGATCGAAGACTTGTTCGACCCTGCGCTGCTCAAAACGGTTCTGAACGGCAAGACATTCGCCGCGACGGTGTCAGACCCGACAACGCAGTACGGTAAGCAGGTCTTCGTCGAGAAGGTCATCCGCCCGAATGCCTCTAAAATCGACTGGAGCAACTTCACGCCCCTTTTGCAGTCGATCTCAGACGTGATGGACGACTGCGCGAGCAGAAAGCCAGTACCGTAAGGCAACTGTATCGACACCACGAACGCGCAAAATTACGTACGTGGGACTGACATCGAAAACCCGCGAGGAAGCGGGTAGAATGCCTGAGGCTACTCGAACGCGGACAGCGGCCCATCGTTCAACTTATCACGGATCGACCGCCACCCCGGTAGATGGCGATCAAGCAAGGTGACAAAGCGTGGAGAGTGATTGGGCACGATAAAATGTGCCAGCTCGTGAACGACTACGTACTCCAAGCAGTCGGGTGAAAGCCGTGCGAGTTCAAGGTTGAGACGGATCGTCCTGCGCGAGGGGCTGCTGCTTCCCCACTTGGTTTTCATGCGCTGAACATAGAAGCGATCTACCGTGATGTTCAGGAGGCGTGCCCACTTCGAGACGATCGGCGTGGCGCGTTCACGCAACTGGTCGCGATACCACGCCGCCAGAAGCTGCTTCCGGTCTTCTGCATCGTACCCGTGCGGGGTGGCCAACTCCAACCGCTTGCTGCTTAGGGATATCTCAGGGCGATCAGCATGCGTAAGCGAAAGCAGATAGCGACGACCCCAGACATAATGGCTCTCCAGCTCCAAAAACTCTCGGGGAGTCTCTCGCTTTTGGGCGTTGATCTTGTCCTGGTGCTTTCTGATCCACGCGATCTTGGAGATAGCAAAAAGTCGAATAGTTTCGATGGCCATACGCCTAGGGGCGGATACGCGAATGCGGCCCGTCGGCGGATAGACGCTCAGATGGACGTTCTTGATATCCTTGAACACGACATCGATAGGGATGCCCGCCACTTGAAGTTTCGTGACCATCAATACTCTTTCTGAGCCTTGATGATCGTGAAGATGCGCTCCACTTCGTCTTTATCCTTGAGAACGGCATAGAGCGCAGCTTTGATGCCGCGCTCACGTACCTCAACGCCGCGCCACCCATCGTGACGGCTATGCTTGACGGCTTCGTCAACGCGCAGAGCCAGCTCTTCATTGTCGCCAAGGTTGCCGTACAAGGCCCGCTTGCCCGGCGTATCTATACGTGCCGGAGCTGTCCCACCGTGACCGGCGTTCACCTGCTTTACGATCTCGGCGATCTGTTTCAGGTAGGCTTCGTAATCCAGCGCCTTGGCTTTGCGCGCACGGATGATTTCATCCAGCAGGGCTGAAATTCGCGCGAAGAAAGCGGGATCAGTCAGCTGTTCCTTGATGATCTTGCTGCGAACGTTGTTCTCGATGGTCTCCGCAATCGCTTCCTTGTTTCCTTTCAATCCGCCGAGCTGCCCCGCAATAGCATCCGCAATTCCGGTCTTCACGATCAGATCGAGGAGGCTGATATTGTCGAACGGCGAAATCTTCCTCGGCGCATCTGCCTCGATATACGTATCGATCAGATGGCGCATGTCGGCCTCATAGGCCTTCAGATCGAGCACTTCTCCAGCGGCATTGCGCACGGTATCGCGTGCGTTCAGATAGAATGTGATCTGGTACTTGATGTGCGCGATGTCAGCAGATGAGTACCCTGCTTCCTCCATCTCATCGGAGATACCGGCAAAGGCGCGCACTAAGGATGCGACGCTCTTATAGAAAGCAGCGCGCTGTGGTTCACGATCGGTGAGGTCTGAGGGTATCTCGGTATTGCCACAAAAGTAACGAATGAAATCCAGTTCGCTCTTGGGCGGCTCAACAGGTTCACAAACTAGGGCGACGACTTCCAGCGCTTCGTCAAGCCGCTCGCGGCCCTTCTCCAATCGGTCCTTCAGAAGGACGCGCGGATCAGCCCCGCCCGTCGTGTTGTCGATCTCGGATGTGTAGACGGAGATCGCATTCTCGACCTTCTTGAAGAGGTCTTTGTAGTCCACGATATAGCCGAAATCTTTGTCTTCGCCATCGAGGCGGTTCGTGCGGCAGATCGCTTGAAAGAGCCCGTGATCCTGCATGTGCTTGTCGATATAGAGATACGTGCAGGCGGGCGCATCGAAGCCTGTCAGAAGCTTGCTCACAACGATGAGTAGCTTCATGTTTGCTGGTTGTTTGATGAAGAGGTCCTTCGAATCGTCTTCGTAGGTCTCTGTCTTCGTCTTGTTGGGCTTTGCCTCAACGTTCTTCAGCAGGTCGGTATAGGTGTTGTAGATAAACTGCTTGTCGGTTTCCGAATTCGCGCCTGTCTCTTCTTTGGTAACGTCCTGCGTTTGCGGATTGTAGGACGTTATAAGCGCGCAGCGCCCCTTGAGCGGCGTTTTCGCGAACAACTCATAGTACTTGCAAGCCTCATAGATGCTGGAGGCGACGAGGATGGCGTTACCACGCTCGCTGGAGAGACGTGGCTTCACGGAGAAGTCGAAGAGCACATCAGCGACAATGCGCTCCATACGATGGCGAGAACTGAGCACGTTTTGCATCGTGCCCCACTTCTTCTTCAACTCATCCTTCTGCCAATCGTTCAAGCCTTTGGTTTTGGCTTCAAACCAGGCATCGATATGCTCCTCGGAGCCAAGCTTCTGGTCGATGTCGCGCGCTTCGTAGACGAGGTCGAGGACGACCTTATCGTCAACGGCCTCGCTGAACTTGTATGTGTGAATATAGCCGCCAAAAACTTCGAGGCTGGTTTGCTTATCAGCCTTCAAAAGCGGAGTACCTGTGAAGCCGATGAAGACCGCGTTGGGCATAATTGCCTTCATCACCTTGTGAAGCCTTCCGCTCTGAGTGCGATGGCATTCATCAACGAAGACAAACACTTCTCCCATCGTCTGGCTGGGACGGGATTCGACCTCCTTGATGAAGTCTGCAAAGTCGTCGCCGGCGCGGCCAAACTTATGGACCAAGGAGCACAAGAGGCGCGGCTTGGCTTCACCAAGCTTCGCCATCAGATCGCGCCCGCTCGTCGTGCGGTAGATGTCTTCGCCCGCATCCGTGAAGACGCGCTTGATCTGCTTATCCAGCTCGTCACGATCAGTGATGATGGCGACGCGTGCGTTGGGATTGTTCTCCAAAATCCACTTGGCCAGCAGCACCATCACGATGCTCTTGCCCGAGCCTTGGGTGTGCCAGATGATTCCACCCTTGCGGGCCTCAACGAATTTCTGGGCTTCCTTGATCCCAAAATACTGATGGACGCGGGGAAGCTTCTTCACCCCTCCATCGAATACGACGAAGTCGTGCATCAGCTCGATGAGCCGTGCCTTGTCACAGATTTTGGCAAGGTACTTGTCCAGCTTGAAGCCGCTATCGTCGGCCTCGTCTTCCTTCCATTTCAAGAAGAACTTCTCAGGTGTTTTGATGGTGCCGTATTGAAGCCCTTCGGAGTCGCTTCCTGCGAACACGATCTGCACGGTGGAGAAGAACTGCTCGTTGAACTCCGGCAGTTGGTTGGAGAGCAGCTGGCGGATGCCGTCGCCGATAGTGACACGGCTGTTCTTGAGCTCAATCACGCCGATTGCGATCCCGTTCACATAGAGAACGAGATCGGGACGGCGCTCGTGTCCGCCGCGCAATGTAACCTCTTCGGCTATCGCGTAGTCGTTCGCCTTCGGATCAGCCCAGTCGATGAGATGGACTGTCTCGGTTTGCTTTCCCGCCTCGACAAGCGCTGGCACGCCGTAGCGCAGAAGTTTGTAAACCGCCTCATTGTTGGAATAGAGGTTGCGATGCGCGTTACCCGCCTCAACGCGCAAACGATACAATGCAGCGCTAATCTGTGCCGCAGAATAACCGCGCCGCGTGAGATATGCGCTCAGCAATCCCTCTTCCAGATTGCTGTTGCCTGGACGATCCGACCAGTCACCCAAAAACGTGTATCCAAGCTCCTCCGTGAAGAGTTCGATCACTCTTCGCTGTGTCGCCCGTTCCGGCTTACCGACATCGCTCATCTTCCCCCCTTGAAGAGCTTGAAACTCACCTGATACCGGAAGTATTCGATATTGGGCGCAACCATCAATGCACGGCGAAGGCGGAGATCGTCCTCCAGCGCGATGATGCAACCCCGCACCGCCTGTGCCTCTTCGGCCAACTCCTCGACAACATAGCCCATGTAACGCTGCACCTGACCTACGACGACATCGCTGGCGCGTCCGCGCTTTAACTCAACCACCAGAAGCGTTTTGCCGTCTTTGCTCACTGCCAGAATGTCGATCGGCCCAGTATCAGTCGGAAACTGTTGACCAACCTGTTCGCCGTCCACGACATAGATGTCGTACTCCCGGCCAAGCTCGGTGGCTGACCAGTTCTGGACGAGGAATTCTTCGAGATGCTTTTCCAGCGCAAACGTCGCTGCATCCTCCACTGTAGCATCGGTAGAAACGATAACGGGCGGAGCAGCCCCGCCGATCAGGCGTTCGATCTCTTCGGCGTGTGCGCTGATGTTGCTGACGGTTCCAATCGAGCCCGTCGAGCGCTTAAGGGCCTCGCTCATGGCCGCACGATCGATCTTGGTTGGAAGCCACTCCACCTGACGACGGTGCGGAAGATCGTGATCTGGCGCATAGACATAGTCGCTGGACACGCGGCCTACCCAGTAGGAGCCGTCGCCATCCGGGCAGAGCACAATGTCGCCCTGCGAAATACCCCAGGCGATCGTGTACAGCATGCCGCAAGCAAGACCCGCAGCGACGCGCGACTTGTCAGGATTGGCCGCAAGATAAATGGGAATGAACTTGGCGTTGAAGTCGCGCCAGTTGTCGGTTCGCTCACCTGCAAGTGATTGCGTGATCTTCCACCCACCGCCAAACCATTTCTCGGCATGGCAGGTTTCAGCCCAAGCGCTCTTCGCGCCCAACATGATGCGGTAGTAGCTTCCGCTCATACCAGCCTCACCCTGCCGGTTAGCAGCTCTTGCGTCATACCTTGCTTGATCAAGCGCGCTTTCGCTAAGCGACCTTCCAAGGACGCAATTTCATTGTCCATGCCATCGAGAATACTAGCTATAGCGAGCTGCTCTTCTTTTTCAGGCACTGGAACAGGCACTTTGCCTATCTCACCCATGTTGATCTTCCGAGGAGCTGCATTGAGCAGTGATCGCTCTTCCATATCTCGGACAAATTTCGTGCCTTTTGAGTAGGCGTGAAGAAAGGTCGGCTCTATATCATCGCTACATTTTAGGAGCGCCAGGCTCACATAGATGCTAGCATCAACATCCCAATCTATCAGTTTTGTATCGCCAATCGCGCCTATCCGAGTGAGAAGAATGTCGCCTCTTTCTGGCTTGCAACGGCGAACAAGCAATCTGTGCTCTTCGAGTGATATGAACTTCGTATTTACGAAGTCATCCGCTGTCACGTTTTCGACGCTATAGAAGGGAACGCCTGACTCCACGTATCGCGGCGTGAAATGAGTCCCGTCCACAATTGATCGGCAAACATCACCAAGCGATTCTACGCGCCAAGGTTTGGTATAGCCCGATAAGCGCCTCTGACCTGACAGAAGCTCCTGCATCGCCCCCTGCTTAATCATACGTTTTTTGGCGATGAGCGTCTCTAATGAATTGGTCAACGCGTCTGCGTCAGTCAAAGCTGCAGCAATAGCTTCTTGCTCTGACCTTGGCGGTAACGCCACCATCATGCGCGTAATCATGTCTCGACGCACAGAGTCGACAGACGACTTGGCAGTCATTTGCATGATGCGGCTGTAAAACCTTTGACTGAAGAAAAGGTAGAAGTAGTAACCACTCACATCAGCCCGAAAATTTGATATCCGGTACACACGCTGGTGAATCCCGCACTTCCCATCGACGTAGTGAAAAATCTTGCCTGTACCGACGCCATCGCCAGCGGTCAGAACGGCTTCGCCATCAAATGAGTAAGAATTTATGCGCTCAACAGTTTGGGAGCGCACGAAGAACGGATATGCACCGTCTGCCTCGCGATCCTGAGTATTACGATCGCCTGTTGTGACCACCGCAAAGTCTTCAATGGGCTCAACGCGCCAGTCCGCAGGGAGTGCTCCTAGTTCAGTCTCGCGCATTGTTGCGGGAATTGTCGAGCGCACCGACGCCATCACCATGCGAACCCCATACGCTTGAGGTGCCCTTCGACCTTTGCTTCAAGGCTCGAAACGTTCGCAACAAGCTCCGGCATTCGCACTTCGTACCGCTCTTTCAAAATCTTCACACGCTGAGTAAGCGCTTGGCTGATGCGACTCATCTCGCTGTGGATCTCGCGGTCCATGTGCGCGAGCCATTTGTCATCGACCACCAGTGCCTTCACGTCGGCCTCCGTCAGCTTCGGATACTTTTCGAGCGCTTGCGTATCGAGAGCGACTTCAGCGTCTTTCAACTGACGTTTCAGTTCGGCTTGCACAGTTGAAAACTCCATCCATTTAGATAGCGCAGCGGCTTCCTCAACGGCTTCCTTGTCACCCTTTAACTCTTTCAGACGCGCCGCGACGTTCGCCTTGTTGACCTTGTCGAGTTCGGCAAAGAGACCTTCATCCCCGCTGTGCTCTTCCTCCAATTCTAGTAGAGCCGCATCAGCGGCTTCCAGCTCTGCATTCAGGCGATCGATCTCAGCCTTTTCCTTGGCAAAGAAGCGGCTAACGAGAACCGTCTTAGGGACCAAGTCACAGGCCCATCCCTTGTCGGTATGTTTGTCGGGCTTTCCGTCCTTCCCTTTCTTTGTTTCGATGACGCGGTAGGTTTCTGCTTTCCAGCCATCAGCAGCGATGAGATAGCAGTCGTCTTGCATCACGGCAGACCAATAACCCATGAGATGCTGATAGACATCATACTTGTCGATGAGCGGCTTGCCCGCGTAGTGCGTGAGCAGCCCTTCTGACAACTCCTCAATCACTTCAGCAGGATGAAGCCCCTGCTTGAGGGCTTTGAGACTGCCTGCACTCATCTTGCGCCATGTCTCGAAGTGATCTGCCATAGACGAGGTGAATGTGACGAATTGCGGATGATCGTAGATCGTTGTCTTGATCTTGGCTTTCTCAACCTTCAATCCAACATAGCCGGGCCGCACGGTTTCGAAGAGTGCAGCCTTCAATCTCGGGCACACGTCCCAGTATGCTTTCAGGGCATCGATGTCGGCTTGCGGAATACCGCCGCGCAGATGACCCTCGATATCCTGACGATCCTCGGCTTTCTGGCTGTCGATATAGCGGGGAAGATTGAGATTGAACTCGTTCTTCTCAATCTCGGCGACAGGCACCATCCGCGAGTAGCCCGCGATATCGTGCGACTTGGTGTACGCATCGACGATTTTGTGAATGTCTTGCGCGCGAAGACGATTCTTGGGGCCATCCTTGATGAAGCCTTGGCTGGCATCCACCATAAAGATGCCTTTCCGAGCCTGCGCGTCTTTCTTGTCCACGACGACAATGCACGCCGGAATGCCAGTCCCGTAGAACAGGTTCGCGGGCAAACCGATGATTGCCTTGATGTACCCTTTTCTCACCAACGCGCGGCGGATATCGGCCTCGGTATTCCCCCGAAACAGCACACCGTGAGGAAGAATGCAGGCCCCCGCTCCGGTCGATTTGAGGGAGCGAACAATATGCAGAAGGTAGGCGTAGTCACCTTGCTTGTTCGGCGGAATGCCAAAGCCAGCGAACCGATCGTGCTTGTCGTTGGCAGGATCGAGTCCTGTACTCCAGCGCTTATCGCTGAATGGCGGGTTAGCCACGATGAAGTCGAAAGTTTTGACCACGTCGCCGTCTTTGTGTTTCGGATCGGCGAGTGTGTTGCCTTGTTCGATCAGGGCGGCAGGATTGTCATGCAGGATCATGTTCATGCGTGCCAAGCCGCTGGTGGCCGCATCCTTTTCCTGACCGTAGATCGTAACTTTCGTCGTTGCCTCGTCGCTCACTTTCAGAAGCAGCGATCCCGATCCGCAGGTCGGATCGTAAACGGTCGTGCTCGCACTGGTCTTGGCCTCACGGATGCCGACCACTTTGGCCATGATGCGGCTGACTTCGGCAGGCGTATAGAACTGGCCTTTGCTCTTCCCGCTTTCGGTCGCGAAGTGGCGCATCAGATATTCGTAGGCATCGCCCAGGATATCGTCGCCGTCCGCGCGGTTCTTCGAGAAGTCCAGCGAAGGGGATTCAAAGATCGCGATCAGGTTGGTGAGGCGTTCGACCTTCTCCTTGCCGTCTCCCAGCTTCACTTCGGAGTTGAAGTCAGGGAAGTCCGCTTGGCTGAGCTGCTGGTTGGCGGCAGCTAGCGGTGCGATCACCTTCTTGTTGATCTGATCACCGATATCCGTCTTGCCCTTGAGGGCGACCATATCCTTAAAGCTCGCGCCTTCGGGGATGTTGATCGGCGCGTAAGCAACGCCCGCGTATTTGTCGCTGACATATTTGATGAACAGGAGCGAGAGGACGTAGTCCTTGTACTGGCTGGCATCCATGCCGCCGCGCAGCTCGTCACAGCTTTGCCAAAGCGACGAATACAACTGTGACTTCTTGAGCGCCAAACGATCCCCCTCACGAATTTTCGGTGATTTGTTACCCCATACTTCTAGCAGGCGAATGCAGGGTTTTCACGCGCTGATTTTCGGCGGTTTGCCGCCATCCCCAGCCCTTCGCGATCGGCTGGCTGATTCGGGAATGGGTGGCGGGCACTGAACGCCTCAACCACATTCTGGAAAAATGCGCAGCTTCAGAGCTGGTCGACAAGGGCGAGTGCTAGAGCCTTAGGGCTCATTGCCGATGAGGGCAGCGCGCGATGAGCTTGGCGGTAAATGCCTACGAGCAACGATGCAGCCAACACCCAAAAATGATCGCTATCCGGCAGTTTGGTGTTTTCCAATATCGCCAGGAGACGAAGGCGCGTCGAAAAATAGCAGCGGCTCCCTCCATGCTCCAGCTCCGGCGTGATCTCGTGGATGACCAAAGCTGCGATGGCGAGGCCCATCGAGCGCTTTCGTAGCACCTGAGCAAAATCATGACCGTGCTCAAGCGCATATATCTGGAGTTTTGCCGTCATGAACTCCCGCGCCCACACATC